>JBCDFX010000125.1:0-10072 GCA_039177155.1 Cyanobacteria bacterium P01_H01_bin.119 | reverse complement strand
GGCTTTAGCATAACTTTGAAAAGCTGCAAATTCGGAAAATACGCAATTTTCTGCTCCGCTATCGCCACAGCGCTATGGAACACTGACGATAAACAGGGCTAGTTTATACGGATATTGAGTCTGTAAAAATTGGCGCCTTGTCTCTTGGACTTAAGCTACACTGCAGTTGGCAGGCTTGTATCGCCCCGGTCAGACTGCTTACTGCGCCCAGTATCGCGAGGGCGGGTCATCAGTCGTCAGGTATTAGCGTCGTTGGTGCAGCGGCAATTTGACTCGCAGCCTTACCCTAATCGCTCCTTCGGCTGCTGTGTCAAGCTAAAAACACAGTTCCTTCAGCGACCGGGTTTGGGCCACTCTCTTCCCAACAGATCACCCCTTCCGCGAAGTCCAGAACGGCGGTTCGTTCTGGTCGATGGGGTCTGGGGAAAGCGAAATTTCCCCAGGCACCCCCTAACAACGAAGCCTCAACCCCCGTCTTACCCCAGCCTTCGCCCCATACCAGTTCTCTGTCTCGGAGCTACACATGCTGGAGGTATGAGGGAGTGGGAGAGTAAAATCTACAGTCGTGTTTAGAGAATCGGCATTAAATCGTTCTGAATTTCTCACCGCACCGGGCATCACTGGAATAATGCCCACAAAAGCAATCCGACTCGCAGCCTCACCCTAATCGTCCCTTCCACTGCTGTAACTGCGATCTGAGATAGCCAGACTTCTTAGCTTAGATAGTTCAATGCTTTGAGCTTATCCATCACCTTGCCAACGCTTTCTTCCAGAGTTTCTTTGTGGGTTTGGCAGTTCACGTCAGGATTTAACGGCGGTTCATACGGATCACTGATGCCGGTAAAATTTTGGATTTCCCCAGTTCTAGCTCGCTTATACAACCCCTTGACATCGCGTTCTTCGCAAATTTCGAGAGGAGCGCTGACATAAACTTCAATCATGTCGCCAATGCGATCGCGAACTTCTTGGCGAATCACCCGGTACGGTGAAATTGCTGAAACCAAAACAATTACGCCGTTACGAGTTAGCAAATGAGCGACAAACCCAATGCGGCGAATATTTTCATCGCGGTCTTCTTTGCTAAAGCCTAGCCCTTTGGTTAAGTTAGTGCGAACGATATCTCCATCGAGGACTTCAAGCTTACAATCGAGGGTACGCAGCTGCTCTGCCAGCGCTTCTGTAATGGTGGATTTACCTGCGCCGCTTAACCCCGTAAACCAAACCGTAACGCCGCGATGCTCTGCAACCATAGTATTCTGTCGTACTCCCATAATTATTCAGCCCAGCATACTCTTACAATGCCCCGATTGAGGACAGCACGGGACAGATAGCGCACTGTCACCAAAGCAAATAGTGTTGGCAAGTAGGTTACCGCCGCCAAAACAGGCCAAACACGTCGATGTCATTGTCCATTGCTGCTAGTTCCTGCTGGTTGGCTGCTGCCGTTTCGGCGTACCACTGACAGTAGGCATCAAACGCTTCGCGGGAAGCCAACTCCCGGTAAAAATCATGGGCTAGCTGCTGCATTGCAAAGCCCGACTCTACCGCTGACTCCACCTGATTTTGAGACTCTAATGGCAGAAACTCCACGATTAAGCCCACCCCCGCAATCGATAAACCACAATACCAATGTATTCTTTAATCGCCCGGCTTACTCGATAGAGCGCTTCAGCATCCGGCAGCATGCTGAGTAGACGACCTTGAGGCGTACGGGCCTCTTGAGCAGTGTTCCGGGTAACCCAATAGTCGGTGGGGGCGGCGATCGCGTCAATACCCTGTTTCTTAAAAATCAGCAGCGATCGCGGCATATGAATTGCTGAGGTTACCAGCAGCACCCGTTGAATGTCCTGCGCCTGGAGAATTTGCTTTACGTTGAGCGCGTTTTCATAGGTGTTCAGCGAAGTTGAATCTTCCAGAATGGCTGTTTTGGGCACACCCATTGCCACAGCCAATGTCGCCATATCCGAAGATTCTGGCGGACCGCCGTCCTTCCAAGCAATTCGCCCCCCGCTCATAATCACCACAGGTGCCTTGCCTTGGCTATAGAGCCGTGCCGCATACAGAACGCGATCGCCGCCCTCGGACACTTCAATCCAGGGTCGCGGGGCGACTTGAGAGCGAATTCCGCCCCCCAGTACAACAATAGCCTCAGCTTTGGGCACCGTTTGCAGTGGCTGATGCCGCCATTCTAGGGATCGCACCAGCCCGTCTGAAATGCCGGAATTGCTGCTAACAGCCAGCAGCAGCAGCGCTGCCGCGATCGCTCCCGCCGCCCAGCGCGGCTTACGCCAGAGGGTCACCAGCGCCACAACTAACAGCACACAGGCCAGCCCCAAAGGATAGACGAACAGGGGCAGCAGCTTAGATAAAAATAAAAACATCGGTTGCTACCGCCGGGATCGAGAGGCCCGATCTTTAAGGCTAGGGGTACGAAATCTTGGTATGCGCAATCTAGAGGCCCGCGATCGCAGCTGTCGCCGCAGCATTCGCAGACGGCTAGGAGAGCGGTTGGCCTCATCTTCGGGCGATCGCGGTTGGGGAATGCCGCCCAAGGTTTGCCACCAGGCTGAAATCATGCCGCCCGCGACCGCGCCAACTAAGCCAAATACAATGCTGGGCACCACCGGATACCCCAGCACCACAAACACCAGAATAAATCCAAGCCAAATTTTGAGCCCAGCGGGGACGGCTTTATCAACCATGACGTTTTAGCAAGTGCTATTTTCCAGTGTCTACCGAAGCTTTCAATTTAGCCAACTGATCGGCGAGGTCGGCGGTGGTATCGATGGACGTCACATAGGGCTGCTGATCTTTATCAAATGCTTCAAATCGCTGCAGCGCCAGCACATCAAGGGTAGCATCGGCAATGTCATTCTGGCGCTGGGCGATGCGATCGCGCAGAACATCCTCTGGCGCGGTGCAGTGCAGCATACGCAGCGAGATCTGGCTAGCCTGGGCCGCGGCGATCGCCGCCTGTCGCATTCCCTGGCGATCGTACTTAGCATCTAAAATCACGGCATACCCGGCACGGGCCAGCGTAATGCCCAAATTTAACAGCCGCTCGTAGGTTTTTTGAGACATCTCCGGCGTGTAAATTTCATCTCCGCCCCGCTCCATCAGCGCAACACCGGCCAAATGTTTTCGCACGGCATCTGAGCGAATATGAATTGCGCCAATCTGCTTCGCCCACTGCCGCGCCAGGGTGGTTTTTCCCGAACCAGAGAGCCCGGCCATTAAAAAGAGCTGACCCGTCCGGGGCCGAACATAGTCGTAGGCCAAACGATAGTAAGGCGCAGCGCGATCGGAGATGCGGGCCTTTTCTGCCGCCGAAATTCCGTCATCGGCTAGCATAAACGACATCACCTTGCCCCGTACGTAGGACTGACGGCTAACATACAGCGGCAGCACCGCTAATCCTTCCCAGTCCCCGGTTTGCTCCACATAGGCGTTGAGAAACACCGTGGCTAGATCTGTGCGCTCCGCCACGCTCAAGTCCATGATGATGTAAGCAATATCGAACATCACATCGACAAAGCGGAACGGTTCATTGAACTCGATGCAGTCAAATAAATAAATCTGGTCGTTCCACAGGCAGATATTGCCCAGGTGCAGATCGCCGTGACAGGCCCGGATATAGCCCTGCTCCCGGCGCTGGGCCAGTTGATCTACTTGCTCTATAAAAAAGCGATCGCTGTAGGCTTGGGTCGCATCAAATTGAGCCTGGGTCTGCGGCCCTCCAATAAAGCCCACGGTTTGCTCGTAGTTTTCATCAATAGACTGGCGAATCGCCTCGACCTCTCCAAAGCTGCGAATATAGTCGCTGGTTTCGGCAATGCCATGAAAGTCGGCAATCGTTTGAGCCAGACGCTGCAGCAGGGCTTCCGTCAGTTCCCCCTGCTCAAACAGGGTGCTTAGCAACGCCGCTTGGGGAAACTGACGCATTTTAACGGTGTACTCCGCTGCCTCACCAGATTCAGCTTTGCTTTGAGCCTCACCTAGCGTAAAGCCGGCATCAGTTTTATAGATCGGCAGTGCGTCCAAATATATCGCCGCCGCCGCCCGTTGATTGAGGCGCAGCTCTTCTTCACAAAAGTGTTTGCGCCGGTCCAGGGTGGCATAGTTTAAGAAGCCAAAGTCCAAGGGCTTTTTCACTTTGTAAGCATAGTCCCCCGTCAGCAGCACATAGGAAATATGGGTTTGGATCAACCGGATTGGCTCAATGACGGGGTGGGGATAGAACCCTGGCTGCATCATCTCAGCAATCAAAGGCGGTAGCAGGGTATCAGACATAGCTGAATCAATTAAAGAAACTGAGTGTAGTCCTGGCTTAAGAATAGGGCACGCTCCGCATTGCGCCGCCGGGTTAAGCCAGCGAGTACCCGTCCCCCGGCTCGGTTCCAGCGAGGAAACTCATTAGCGGCAGCGGTGTAGTTGCCCTGGTTGAGCACGCGCCGGAGGGTAGAGTTTCTTAGGGCACCGGCGCCGACGTTGTAGCTGAAGCTGACTAAGGCTGAAAATTGATTGTCGTTAAGCGAGACAGCGATAGAGCTATTAACGGCGCGCTCAAACCGCTCGACATCTCGTTTAAGCAGCCGTTCGGCTTCGGCCTCTGTAATCACCATGCCTGGTCTAATGTTGGAGGTCGTGCCGTAGCCAATGGTCCAAATGCCAACGGCATCCTGGTAAGCTCGCAGCCGCAGTCCTTCAAAAGTTTTGATCAGCCGCAATCCAGCCGCATTGGTGCTGCGACCGCTGCTGGGTGGTGGCGGCGGCGGGGGCGGCAGGGGCGGTGGATCGTCGCCAGTGGGGGCAACGGCCATTGCGCCAGGAGCATCAGCCCGCGTAAACCAGGCTCGCATTCCGGTGACGTTAACGACCTGCTCTTTGGGATTACTTTGAGAAGGATATTTAGAAATTTTTGAGATATAGTATCCGCCCTGCATTAGGTAGATGGCTTTTTTGGTTTCTTTGATCCAGGTGCCCATGCCCGTCTCCGACCGCTGTTGCCTGCTGCTGAATAAACTGCCAATCCCAGATTTAAGTTTTACTGCGGAAAACTGGGTGTCAAGCTGGGTTTGGCATTGTCCCAGGACTTTATAACATCTGGCTTGAGAATCGGTTGATTTTTAGGGCAAATTGGCCCCAGATGACAAGGAACTTAACTAAAGCACCGCGATCGCCCAAGCGGCTATCCTATGGGCTGTCATCATTTAGCGGTCAAGTCTTTATGCAGAAGGCGTGTCAGCCCCTAATTTGTTATGCGGGGCGGGCGCGGTAATGCTTATACCGGCAACATTCTGGTTTTAATTGATGACGCCCTCTAGGCATCTGATGCCAAGCGGTCTATGGAAACAGAAACGATTGATCGTTTTTGGGGATGGCGTTTTTAGGGAAGGGGCTACCATAGACAAAGAGTCTGCTCAAATACGATTTGTCAAGTTCATGTCCCCCATCCTGGAAGTTTCCACTGAGAAAACCCGCCTGCACTTTCCGACCATTCGTCGGCTCCCCAATGGATTAACGGTAATTGCAGAACAGATGCCGATTGATGCGGTTAACCTAAGCCTCTGGCTAAAAGTGGGGTCGGCGGCTGAACCCGATGCGATCAACGGCGTGGCCCACTTTCTGGAGCACATGATCTTTAAGGGAACCCCTCGAATTCCCAGCGGCGAATTTGAACGGCTTGTTGAAGAGCGTGGAGCGGTGACCAATGCGGCCACCAGTCAGGACTACACTCATTTTTATATTACGGGAGCGCCCCAGGACTTTGCGACGCTGGCCCCGATACATATCGATTTGGTAATGAATCCATGTATCGACGGGCAGGATTTTGAGCGGGAGCGCCCCGTGATTTTGGAAGAAATTCGGCGATCGCGCAGTAATCCTAATCGCCGCAACTTTCAGCGCTCCATGGAGATGGCCTTTGAGCAGTTGCCCTACCGCCGCCAGGTACTGGGGCCAGAAGCGGTGATTCAGCAGCTTACCCCTGCGACGATGCGCGCGTTTCATCGCCACTGGTATCAGCCGCAAAATATCACGGCGGTGGCGGTCGGAAATTTACCCGTCAACGATTTGGTTGCAACCGTGGCTGAAGGCTTTGAGCAGGCGATCGCCCACCGTAGCCAGCTTCAAGCTCAGCCGACGGAGACTTCAGCTCGCGACGCGAGCACCTTTGGGTTGCCCCATTTCCCAGAGCCCCTGTCAGAGCAGCCATTTCAGGATATTTATCGCATCCATCACACAGATGCCTCACTGCAGCAGGCTTGTTTACAGCTGACTTGGCGAGTACCGGGGCTAACTCAGCTTGAGCAAACCTACGCCTTAGACGTGGTCGCGTCGATTTTGGGCCACGGGCGCACGGCCCGGCTGGTTCGAGATTTGCGGGAAAATCGGCAGTGGGTCAGTGGGGTTGGAGCCAACAATTTAACCTACGATCGCCAGGGCATCTTTTCAATTTCGGCGCGGCTGGAGGTTGAGCATTTGTCTGATGTTGAAGCAGCGATTGTGGCCCATATACAAACTCTAGCGTCCGAGGGCGTAACTGACGATGAACTGCGCCGGGTGCAGACCCAGGTTGCCAACCGCTATATCTTTGGCTCAGAAGCCCCTAGCGATCGCGCCGGGCTGTACGGCTATTACCAAACCATGACGGGCAATCTGGAGCACGCTCTCAACTATCCGGCGGAGATCCAGGCCCTAACCGTAGACGATTTGCAAGGGGCGGTTCAGCGATTTTTGCCCAGCAACGCCTACGGTGTTATGACCATTTGCCCAGAGACGTAAGCAGTTTTATCTCCTTTATCCCGGTGTGGCCATAAACTAGATTGCGCGGACTGAGGCCGTTGACACTGCGGAGTTAGCCACTTTACCGTTCTGAGCTGCGCTGTGGTTGAAGCGATCTAGATTGAACCGATAGCCTACGTTGCGAACGGTTTGGATAATATTAGGCTGACGGGGATCGTTCTCGATTTTTTTACGCAGGGAGAGAACGTGGGTATCGACGGTGCGGGGGTTGTCAATGGCGTCGGGCCAAGCCCGCTTAAGCAAATCGGAGCGGCTTAGGGGAGCCCCAGCGGCCTGGGTCAGAACATACAGCAGGCTAAATTCCTGAGGTGTCAAATCAATAAAGTCTTCCTTATAGCGCACCCGGCGCTGCACCAAATCAATATTCAAATCGCCGTACTGCAGGAAGATGGGTGCCGCGCTGCGACGGCTGCGGCGGGTCAGCGCTTCGATACGGGCCAAAAACTCCTGCATGCCAAAGGGCTTAGTCAAATAATCGTCGGCGCCCGCCTTTAGACCGCGAACAACGTCAGCTTCGGCGTTGCGGGCAGAGAGCATCAGCACCAGGGCGCTGCTCTGCCGCTGCATCCAGCGACAAAACTCCAGCCCGTCTCCGTCAGGCAATTCGGCATTGAGCACCACTAGCTGAGGCTCACGGGCCTGAAAAACATCTCGGGCACGGGCAATATCGGCAGCCTGATGCACTCCGTATCCCTCCTGCTGCAAATGCCATGCCAGCAGCGATCGCAGATGGGGATTGCCTTCAACAATTAAGATACAAACGGAAGCCACAAGTTTATTGCTTAAAATTTTTTGGCATTCGTCATCAGAACCCTATCAAAGCGGTTGTCATGAATCTGTAACTGCCGTTACGCCAACGGATTTAGGCACCGAGAAAGTTATTGACCACTTTAGTCAGATTGCTCACCGCACCAGGTATCGCCGGAGTGATTGACAGAAAACCAATCTAACGGGCAGACCGCCCCAACCTTTCGGTAGATTGCTGCGTCCCTAATAAAGAGAAAAACCAAGCTCAGACGATTTTTTCTCACAGCGGTGCCTTAGGCCGGGACGGCGTAAAAAGTGGGACAGGCTTACCCGGAATTGCTGATCTATATCGGAAAACGTTTTCAAGGCGGCTTTAGTTGTCTGGCAAAATCACGCAGCCCAAAATCACACGGCCCAAAATCACACGGCCCAAAATCACACAGCCCAGACCCTAGCCGCTGGACTCTCTACAAGGACACCTTACCTATGATTCGCTGCCTCACTGCTTGGGCAACGGCGTGTACCACTGCCACCCTTTTGGGGGGATGGGCGATCGCTGCTGCAGCTCACCCCGGTCATGTTGAAACAGAGCACCGATTAACCGATACCCTGGCCCAGTCGTCAGTTGAAATTCCACCGCCCCCCGTACTGGTTGATGGGCCGACGAACGATGACGCCGAGGTTGTGCCCGATTTATTTAACTCTTCTAGCTCGGAAGCCGCTAATACTCGCTATCAGGTGATTGTGCCAATTACCGACTTGGATACCCCAGCCCGGGTCAAAGCCGTTCAACCCAGCGCTTTTAGCACGGTACACGAGGGTCAGTCGGTGATGCAGGCGGGGCTTTATCGCGATCGCCGTTGGGCAGATGCCATGGTTCAGCAGCTACTGGCTGTCGAGCTTGAGGCCACCGTTGTAGCTGTGGAGGGAAATGCCACCGTTGGTCAGAGCGGCTCCCCTAGCGAAAATCCGCCCAGCGAAAATCCAGTGGTGCCGCCGCCCGCCGAGACGGTGCAGGCTTACCGGGTGATTGTGCCAGGGGATGATTTGCTCACCCTCTCCCAGGTGCGGGAGGTGCAGCCGTCCGCGTTTCGGGCCACGGTGAACGGCCAGCGGGTGATTCAGGCCGGCATTTATCAAGAATCGCGCTGGGCCGAGGCCATGCGGCAGCAGCTTGCTGACGCCGGACTCACCGCTCAGATTGTCACCAGCACGAGCCCCATTCCGGCCCCCATTGCTCAGCCAACCCCGAGCCCGATTCCCCAATCGGGCATTGTGGTGATGATCGATCCAGGGCACGGGGGGCGCGATCCGGGGGCGATTGGCATCGGCGGCATCTATGAGAAAGATATTAATTTGGCGATCGCGACGCGGGTTCAGCAAATTTTGGTGGCCAACGGCATCGATGCGCCGATTACTCGCACGGGCGATCAAACCGTTGAGCTAGATCCCAGGGTGCGGATGGGCAACCGAGCCAATGCCGACCTGTTTGTCAGCATCCACGCCAATGCCATCAGCCTTAGCCGCCCAGAAGTAAACGGCCTAGAAACCTACTACTATTCCACGGGTTACAGCCTAGCTCGCACAATCCACAACAGCATTTTGCAGCAGGTTGACATGCGCGATCGGGGCGTGCGTCAAGCTCGGTTTTATGTGCTGCGCTACTCCGACGCTCCGGCAGTGCTGGTAGAAACCGGCTTTGTGACCGGAGCCGAAGATGTGGTCCGACTCCGCGATCCGGCCCAGCGTAATATTATTGCCGACGCGATCGCCCAGGGCATTTTGAACTATATCCGCACGTCTCTGTAGCCGACCATTCGTAGCAAGTCTGCGATCGCAGTACTCAACCCGGCCTAATCCGCAGGCTCTGATATAGCAATCCGCCGACAGGTTCGGACGGATTGCGAGTCAGATTGCTTTTATGCCAAACACTCCAGTGATACCAGGTGCGGTGAGCAATCTGACCCAAGCTATATTTTCTCTAGGTGGCGCGGGCGGTGATTAAATCTACCAGCCCATCTACCATGCGCTCTGGGGGCAGGGGCAGCAGCTCTGCCCCGTGTAGAACGTGCTGCACCAGTAAGTAATGCACTAGGGAGCCCGCGAAAATTCGTGCGGCCACTTCTGGATCGGGCAATTGCAGTTGAGTTTGGGCCGACAGATACAGCGTCAAACGCTCCAGCATTGGCTTTTGAACATCTCGAATAAAGGTTTTTGCCAATTCTGGAAAGTGTTCCGATTCACCTATAAGCAATCGCATCAGCGTCAGCCGAAGGGAGCTTTGCGAGAACTCTTTAAGCATGCTTAGGGCCATATGACGCAGCACTTGCTCTGGCGGACTCTGCAAATCGAGATTAGCGGGCAACTCATCGATGCGCTGATGCGGGTTTTGGGTCAGAGATTGAATCAGGGCCACAAATAACCCTTCTTTATCTCGAAAATAGCTATAAAGCGTCGATTTTGAGACGCCCGCTGCCGCCGCAATGCGATCCATACTGGCGGCGCTGTAGCCCTGGGTCAT
>JBCDFX010000124.1:0-10108 GCA_039177155.1 Cyanobacteria bacterium P01_H01_bin.119 | reverse complement strand
TTTATCCGCTCAGCAAGGCTTTGACATTTATCCGCTCAGCAAGGCTTTGACATTTATCCGCTCAGCAAGGCTTTGACATTTATCCGCTCAGCAAGGCTTCGACAAACTCAAAGCTGGAGAAAGGCCGCAGATCCTCAATACCTTCTCCGGCTCCAATAAACCGGATAGGCAATCCCAGTTGTTGCACCACCGCCAGCGCAATCCCGCCTCTGGCGGTTCCATCTAGCTTGGTGAGCACCACGCCGCTGAGTTGGGCCGCTTCTGCAAAAACCTGAGCCTGCCGGAGGCCATTTTGCCCAAGGGTAGCATCCAGCACCAGCAGCGCTTCGACTTTGGCCTCAGGGGCTTTTTTGTTGATGATGCGACGCACTTTCGATAGCTCATCCATCAAATTCTTTTTGTTTTGCAGGCGTCCAGCGGTGTCCACCAAAAGTAATTCTATATCGCGCGAGGTTGCCGCGCTGATAGCGTCATAAACGACTGCGGCAGGGTCAGTATTTTGGCCGGGGTTAGCAATCACATCCACGTTGCTGCGCTGGCCCCAGACTTTCACCTGCTCTACCGCTGCGGCGCGAAACGTGTCAGCCGCAGCAATCAGACAGTTATAGCCAGACTTTGTGGCAACGTGGGCCAGTTTACCGATGGTGGTAGTTTTACCCGCGCCATTGACGCCGGTCATCATCCAAATGCTGAGCTGCTCCTTTTCGGGGGTAAAGGTAAGATTGTGCTCTCCCTGCAGAGGGCTATCGAGCAGATCGCGCAGAATGGACTTGAGATAAGCGATCGCTTCTTCTGGCGGCAGCGTTTCTTCTCGGAGCCTAGCCTGCAGCGTTTCGATAATATAGTCGGTCGCCTCAACCCCCACATCAGCCTGTAGCAGCAGCGCCTCAATTTCAAAGACGGCTTCTTCGTTAAGGGGCCCTTGCCCAACAATGGCTTTGAGTTGGTTGATTAGGCTGCGGCGAGTTTTGTCGAGTCCCTGGCGCAGCCGCTTAAGCCAGGTGATTTCTTCAATGGAAATATCTTCTGCCCGGCGACCTTGGGCAGCCAACACCTCCGCTGACCATAAAAACGCTTCATCAAGGACTTCTTCAGGAATCGCTGGCTCAGCCAGGGCAGTGGCGGCAGCGGGTTCAGGTTCGGGCTCAGGCTCTGCGATCGCCGTTTCCTGCAGCCGCTCTAGGCGAGCCTGGCGTTCAGCCTCAGCTTTGGCCCAGAAGGGCAGCGCTTCAGCGGGTTGGTGCATTTCAGAAGAAGCTTCCTCAGCGGATGCGGCAGTTGCCTCTGCAGATGAGTCGACAGCCACCGATGCTTCGGCGGCGGACTGGGGTTTAGATGCTGAATCCGCAGGTTGCCTCTCTAGGGCTGCGACATTATCATCTGGAGCATTCGCACTAACGGCTCCGCTGGGTTCAAGCGAAGCGTCTTGAGCCTCAGCAGTCTCCACCGCCTTAGTTGCGTCAGATTCAGCCGCGCCAGAGTCTTGGAGTGCCGCAACTTCCGGTTTATCCGTCTCGCTGATTTCCGTTTCAGTTGATTCGGTCTCAGCCAGTTCAATCTCAGCCAGTTCAGTCTCAGCCAGGGGAGAAGCGGGGGCAGCTTCAGTGGCAGACGATGCTTTAACCTGAGCATCTGCCTGTTGGCGCTTTTGGATAGTTTGATAAGCGGTTTTAGCCCACTGCAAATATTCTTCTGGGGTCATCTGGGGCGTGGCCGTGCTGCCCTCATCTGTTTGCTGAGTTTCGGGCGATCGCTGTGATTTGGCATCCGCCGGCGTTTGGGACGCATCATCATTGCCGTGCTGGCGACTAAACCAGTTAAAACCGGTCATGGGGTTACCTGAAACTCAGAAACAAACCTTATCTATGCTAGCGTTTCGCGTCGCATCAGCATCGGGCTAATTGTAAGAACGCAATCTACAGCGGTTGGGCCGAGCGGCGATTTTGTTTAATTTGATCGGTTACCCGTCGCAAAACCCCATTGATAAACCGGAATCCCTCATCGCCGCTGTAGCGCTTAGCGATTTCTATTGCCTCATTAATCGCCACCCGATTTGGAACGCCTAAATACTCTATTTCCACTACGGCAATTCGTAGAATATCGCGATCGATGCGGGCAAGCCGTTTTACTTGCCAAGCCACCATCGCCTGGTTGAGCTGCTCATCAACCTCGATCCGGTAGGTCAGAGCATTAGAAACCAGCTCTTGAGCATAGTGCCGCACCTCTTTGCGGTTAGCAATTTGCAAAAACTCAGGAATTTCTAGGGCCGAGCCAAGCCGATTAATCGCAGCTTCTGTCTTGGCGATCGCGCTGGCCAACATCTGCCGGGCAGTTTCCACATCGGTTGTGCGGGTCTCGCTCTCCATCAAATGAGTATCGCTCTGTCTCAGCTCAGCCGCCGCCGCTTCCAGAGTTTCTTGCGCCTCTGTTGTTAGAGTTCTAACCGCTGCGAGCACTAGAGCATCTAAATCCAGGGCTTTTTTGCTCGGTTTTTCAGACAGTTGACTAAGCCCTAAAAGAGCCAATTCGCGTGAAATGCGGCGCGCCTGCATAGTGAAATCCTAATGAGCGAACATTTTGTCTATCGAGTCCTCGATCTTACAGCAGTTCTCTCAGGGGAATTTATAAGCGTATTTAGAAAATCCGTTCAGCGCAAAAACCCTTTGGTCTAGCCGTCTTCTTCTAGACGCAGCATGGGAAGAGGCTGGAGTCTGCCCTCAGCCGCAGCCTCTTCCAGAGACATGACGGGGGCGGAGGTAGCACGAGACTCCGAACTGTAGCCCTTAACCTGCAGCCGCTCTTGGGGAATCGCTGCCGCCAGATTAGGGCCAACAATACCGCCAGAGAGCAAAATTTTGAACGCCTCTTCGATAGAAACGCTTAGGTTAATGACATCAGACTCTGGAACCACCGAGTACCAACCGCTAGTTGGGTTAGGCGTGGTCGGAATAAACACGCTCAGCATTTTGGTGCCGCTAGGCTGCACGACCGCCATTGCCCCAGTTACAAACGCGATCGCCCATAGTCCTTTACGAGGGTACTCAATCAAAATAACGCGACGAAACCGGGTCTTGGAGTCCTGGAATAACGTTTGCAAAAGCTGCTGCAGGGTCTTGTAAACTGCCCCAGCTAAAGGAATAGACTGCAAAATCCGCTCTCCCAGATCCAGCAGCCAGCGTCCGGCAATATTGCGGGCCATTAGCCCAATCAGCAAAATGCAAAATAGAGGCACCGCAAAGCCGATGGTCAGATTCAGCAAGTCTAGCAGCACCGGATTCAGCCCTGTTAAAGGGTTAAGCTGCTTAGGGAACAAGGTCAGAAACCGAATCACCCAGTGGGCAACGGTGATCGTCAGCCATATTGTGGTGGCCAGCGGAATAACCACCAGCAACCCAGCAATTAGGTCGTTTTTGAAGTCCTGTCTAAAGTTCTTAAGCACCTTAATTAACCTTTTTTCAGCGGCATCTGGATAAGGGAGCAGACTTTGCTCCTCCATCAACCTATTGCGATCATTCATCCAAGCTTTAGACTCACTCGATCGGCCTGCTTATTCAAAGTCACGCATTTGGACCAATCACCACATAAGTGTATTGTAAACATTTATTTCGTATTTTCTCCATGCCTGTCGTCAATCTTATCGAAGGAAGCCGTCCCTGCCCAATCAGCTTTTTATCGATAGCGCCGGTCTGATCCCCAGGGGCCCACCGTACTTAAAGCCCCAAAACTTGCCGCGCCAGATTTAGATAGATCAAAACCCCCAGCACATCTACAACGGTTGTGATAAACGGAGCCGACATCAGAGCCGGGTCAAATCCGACTGTCTGAAATAAAAAAGGCAGCGTTGATCCGGCGGCGGACGCCAAAACAGAAATAGCAACCAGACTAATGCCCACAGTCACCGCTACCGGCAGGTTGCCCTGCAAAACATAGGCCCAGCCTGTAACGACTACCCCTAGCATCAACCCTAAAAAAGCGCCCGCGATCGCCTCTCGACGAATTACCCGCAGCGCGCCGCTAGGTTTAATTTCATCCGTGTTCAAACCGCGAATCACCACAGTAGAAGACTGGGCACCGACATTTCCGCCAGTGCCAATCAGCAGGGGAATAAATGCCGCCAATACCACCACCTGCTCCAGCACCGATTCCTGACTGCGAATCACAGCGGTGGTTACCGTATTTGTAATCAGCAGTACCGACAGCCATACAACCCGCTTGCGGGCAACGGTCAGCAGATTGGTCTGAAAGTAATTGTCGCCCCCTGACTGTAAACCGCCTAAGGCGTAAATATCCTCAGTCGTTTCCTCTTCCAAAATATCCAGAACATCATCTACGGTGATGATGCCGACCAGACGCTGCTCTGCATCTACTACGGGTACCGCAATAAAGTCATAGCGCTGGATTAATCGAGCAACGTCTTCTTGATCCGTATCGGTTTGCACAGAGACCACTTCTCGGGTCATAAAGTCGCCAATCGTCTGGTCTGGATCTTCTACCACCAAATCGCGCAGGGAAATTATGCCGGTGAGCCGACGGGCAGCATCCGTGACATAAAGATAGTAAATAGTTTCGCTCAGGTGGGCTCGGTTGCGAATATATTCAAGCGATCGCGACACCGTCCATCCCTCCTTGAGGGCAATGTATTCCGGGGTCATAATTCGCCCGGCGGTGTCGGCCTCATAGCCCAGCAGCAGCGCCGTGGCCTGCCGCTCCTGGGGCGTCATTTGCTGAAGCAGTCGCCGCACTACTTTGGCAGGCAGTTCGTCAAACAGCCGTGCTCGATCGTCAGGGGACATTTTATCCACAATGTCCAACACGTCCTGACGCTTAAAATCTTCCACCAGCGTTTGCTGAACGCTAGAGTCCAGATTTTCGTAGACTTCAATCGCTTCACTTTTGGAGAGCAGCCGAAACGCGATTGCCTGCATGGTTTCTGGCAGCCCCTCAATCGCTTCAGCAATATCTACAGGCTGAACGGGCACTAGCAATGTCTTGGCACCGGGATAGTTATCCTGCTCCAGAAGCGCCTGCAGTTGCGAACGCACCAGTTCCCGTAGTTCTCTGCGGGTCAACAGTTGGGTTGCCGATGAACTTTCCTGGTTTGACAACGCTGTTTCCCCACCCCGCGGCTTTCCTCCGATGCCTATAGTAGTTCATTGGGTACAGTTGTCTAAGAAGAAGGAAACGGCAGACAGGCTGAGCTATCCAACACTGTACTGGACGATCGGCTGGGACCCGCAGCGGTGCAGTTTCGCCCCAGCAGCTTTGCCTTATAAAGCGCTTCATCGGCTGCATTGAGCAAGGTCTCAGGGGTAGCGCTAGCCTGGTAGGGCATTAGGCAAGACACGCCTAAGCTAATAGTGAGATGGGTATCAATCGGAGAATCGGGATGGAACAGGGCCATGGCGGACATAGCGCGATGTAAGCTCTGAGCCACGCGCATAGCGCCTTTTAAGCGAGTGTTCGGCAGCAGCACAACAAACTCCTCCCCGCCATAGCGAGCGACAAAGTCACTTGGTCTTTTAACCGCACGAGTCAGTGCTTTAGCGACCTGCTGCAGGCAGCGATCGCCCGACGGATGCCCTAGAGCATCGTTGTACCGTTTGAAGTAATCAATGTCGCACAGAATCAGTGCGAGAGGCTGCTGCTCTCGCTGCGATCGCTGCCATTCTTGGGTTAAGGTAATGTCTAAATAACGACGGTTTGGAATCTGCGTCAGTTCATCTAGATACACCAGTCGCTCCAGAGCCTTTTGCTCCTGGCGCATTGCAGCTTGGATAGTGTGATGTCGCCGTAGATCGCGATCATGCTCTTGTACATCGGCCTGAAGCTGAGATTCGCTCTGTCTTAGCGCCTGAATTCGTCGACCCAGAGCCACGTAATTCTCAAGCGTCCGCAGCACCCTATCCAAATCAGTATTCGGGACATCCCACCAGCAATCTAGCACCCCAGCTTGCTTCAGCTGGTTCAAACTCTGTGGCAAAAGTGCCTTCTGAGTCAATATCACTGCCGGAATAAAGTTTGCATCAAAAGCAATAAGTAAATCCTGAATTTGAGACATCGACGCCTCATCTACTTTATCTGTATCGATGATGATTAAGTCGGGCCGCCGGGTTTTCCAAGAGAAAGTCTCATTTTCTTCAACTGTGACAACTTCAACGCTGTAGTCTTGATCGCAAAGCTGAGTCCAAATTGAACGATAAACTGGAGAGGCGAGCGCACATCGAGCCAGCGAAAGAATCAAAATCTTGCCCGCAGAGAAACTCTCTGCATTGCTCTCTGCGAATTTCTCTGCGAACTTTAAATTGTCCAGGCTCGGCCTATTATCTTGACAGACAAACCCAGAGCTCTCCACGCCATCAATACTCAACAAATCCTCGCCATCAGAGCACCTCGATGACTGGCATTGATCACGAGCGACATTACCAATTGATGATTTCAGAGGAGCCATTTGTCTCTACCGCTAGGCGAACAATCTATCAAACTATCAAGATCTTTAAAGTTTCAAACTTCTCCTAGTTTTAAAGAGTCACATTCAAGGGCGAATCTATTTAAAATCAGCAATCGGTCAATCAGCTGCACTTTATTTAGTGAAGAATTTCGGTAATAAATCAATTACTTGCTAAATAATTTAGCGGGCGCAACAATCTATGCGCGCTGCATCTATGCATTTTATTTCTCCAAGCTTAATCATTACATCATGTAAAATATGGAATCTTGATGATTTCTTAATCCTTTTTTCAATCGAAGAAAAAACGCAACTAAACTTAAAAAGTGATTCAGTAATACTACTGTCGATATGAATAACTTCTTATACATTAAGGTTGATTGCTTAGCTGTAAGTCTGGGCAAGCATTGATTTTTTCACCCAGCGTACATCCCTTACCAGCTCTGCTAAAAGAAACATGGTAAGCCAGGCTGCCTGTGAAATCAGCCTGTTGAACTTGAAGCCCTGAAGTTTCTAGCTGATAATGGCGGAAAGCTCAATCATCTCAATCTGCCCGGAAAAATTTTGGCCTGTAAGCTGTGACAGACACCCCAAACGCCCCAAAAAGCTATAAAGAGACCGTTCTCCTTCCTAAAACCACCTTTGAGATGAGGGCTAACGCCACCAAACGAGAGCCTGAAATTCAGCAGTTTTGGCGAGACAACCAAATTTACGAAACTCTGGCCCAAAGCAATCCAGGCGATCTCTTCGTGCTCCACGATGGCCCACCCTACGCCAACGGCAGCCTACACATGGGGCACGCTCTTAACAAAATTCTCAAAGATACCGTTAACAAATACCAGACCATGCGGGGTCGCAAAGTTCGCTATGTGCCTGGTTGGGACTGTCACGGCTTGCCCATTGAGCTCAAAGTGCTGCAAAATTTAGACAGCGAGACCCGCCAGAAGCTAACCCCTATTAAGCTCCGCAAAAAGGCTCGAGCCTTTGCCCTTAAAACTATCAAGGAACAGTCCACAGGTTTTCAACGCTACGGCGTATGGGGTAACTGGGAACGACCCTATATGACCCTTCAACCTGAGTATGAAGCAGCTCAGATTCAGGTCTTCGGGCAAATGTTTCTTAAAGGTTATATTTACCGGGGGCTAAAGCCCGTTCATTGGAGTCCTTCTTCCCAGACCGCTCTGGCAGAAGCAGAACTAGAATACCCCGAGGGTCATACGTCACTGAGTATTTACGCCGCCTTTCCAATGGTGACGGCTTCAGATGCTGCCGCCACAGCGTTATCCCCCTACCTTCCTAGCTTAGGGGTTGCCATCTGGACAACAACCCCCTGGACAATCCCGGCAAATTTAGCCGTAGCGGTTAATCCTGAGCTAGCCTACGCCGTGGTCGAAGCGGCAGTTGGGCAGCCGTTCGAATACCTGATTATTGCTAAAGACTTAAAAGAGCGCATGGCCCAAGTGCTAGGCACTGAGTTGACCATCAAAGCCGAACTTAACGGCCAGCAGCTAGAAGGCTCCATCTATCGCCACCCCCTGTTCGATCGTCAAAGCCCAATTCTTGTCGGCGGTGACTATATCACTACTGAATCAGGTACTGGACTTGTTCACACCGCGCCAGGCCACGGAGAAGAAGACTTCAAGGTGGGGCAACGCAACGGTCTAGCTATCTTGACCCCGGTTAATGAACTTGGGGATTACACCAAAGAAGCAGGGCCCTTTGCAGGATTAAACGTACTAAAAGACGCTAATCCAGAAGTAATCAAAGCCCTCGAACAGGCGGGTTCTCTGCTAAAGCAAGAGCCCTACGTCCACAAATATCCTTACGATTGGCGCACCAAAAAACCCACAATCTACCGAGCAACAGAGCAGTGGTTCGCCTCCGTAGATGGTTTTCGAGAGGAGGCCATGCAGGCAATTCAGTCGGTGCAGTGGGTGCCCGAGCAGGGTATCAATCGAATTACGGCAATGGTCTCAGAGCGCTCAGACTGGTGTATCTCCCGACAGCGAAATTGGGGTGTGCCGATTCCGGCCTTCTTCGATCAAGAGACCGGAGAGGTATTGCTAAATGAAGTCACATTAAAACATGTGCAGACTTTATTTGCAGAGAAGGGGTCAGACGCTTGGTGGGAGCTGCCCGTAGAAGAACTGCTGCCAAAAGAATATCGCAACAATGGGCGCGTCTATCGAAAAGGCATGGATACGATGGACGTATGGTTTGATTCGGGTTCGTCCTGGGCTGCGGTCGCTGAGCAGCGCGACGAGCTGCACTATCCGGTAGAAATCTATCTGGAAGGATCTGACCAGCATCGAGGCTGGTTTCAATCTAGCCTGTTGACGAGCGTGGCCTGCAACGGTCGTGCCCCCTACAAAACAGTGCTCACCCACGGCTATGCTTTAGATGAGAATGGCCGCAAAATGAGCAAGTCTTTAGGCAACGTGATAGATCCCCGAATCGTAATTGAAGGAGGTAAAAACCAAAAGCAAGATCCGGCCTACGGCGCAGATGTGCTGCGGCTGTGGGCTTCTGCGGTAGACTACACTTCGGATATTTCCATCGGGAAGGCTGTGCTAAGGCAGATGGCCGATGTGTATCGCAAAATTCGCAATACAGCTCGATTTTTGCTGGGAAATCTATATGACTTTGACCCAGCAGCTCAAGCGGTTCCTTACGATGAATTAGCGGATCTGGATCGCTACCTATTGCATCTCATTACAGAGATGACTGCCGAGGTGGAAAGCGCCTTTAATAGCTACCAGTTCTTTCGGTTCTTCCAGACCGTGCAGAATTTTTGCGTAGTCGATTTATCCAACTTTTACTTAGATGCAGCAAAAGATCGGCTTTATATCAGTGCGGCTGATTCTAAGCGACGGCGCAGTTGCCAAACCGTTATAGCAATCGCCCTAGAAAATCTCGCTAAAGCGATCGCTCCTGTGCTTTGCCATATGGCGGAAGATATTTGGCAAAATATTCCTTATAAGGCCCCCTATCAGTCTGTCTTTCAATCAGGCTGGTTCAAGCTTCAGGACAACTGGAAAGCGCCCGACTTAGCCCAAAAGTGGCAGCAGCTGCGCATGGTGCGTCAGGAGGTGAACAAGGTTCTAGAGCAGGCCCGCGCCGCAAAAGATATTGGTGCTTCTCAAGAAGCAAAAGTGCTCATTTATTGCGCCGATACTGAACTCCGCCAAACTCTAAAAGCCTTAAATCCAGCCGGAATGCTCAGCGATAACAGTCTACATGTAGACGAGCTGCGCTATTTGTTTCTGGTCTCTCAGGTAGAGGTGCTTAATTCTGCCGATGGTTTAAAGGGGTTGCAGCACACTGTTGAAACCGACGTGCTGGGCATCGGCATTGCCGATGCTAATGGCGAAAAATGCGATCGCTGCTGGAACTACTCCACCCGTGTCGGCGAATCTGCAGAAGACCCGGCTATCTGCGAGCGATGCGTAAAAGCACTTGCTGGAGAATTTTAGCTAGACAATATTAAAAGCCTCCTGCTTGTAAAACAGAAGGCGTTAAAACTACCCTGGCACCGAGCTATTTTGACAAGGGGCGACCCCCTCACTATCTTCGCCGCAGGAGCGTTTCACGACCGAGTTCGGGATGGTTCGGAGTGGTTCCACACCGCCATAGGCACCAGGAAAGGTTATGGGTTTTGAGAAC
>JBCDFX010000123.1:0-10129 GCA_039177155.1 Cyanobacteria bacterium P01_H01_bin.119 | reverse complement strand
GTACCCGTCCATTCCCTTTCACCAACTGGCGGCCGCCCATACCCAACTGGCTCCCCATTTTGCCTATATTGAGCCGGGCTATGTGCAGGTCAATCGCGGCATGATCGCCAATTTTGGCCAAACCGCTCTATGACCTCAGCGTTTCCGGCCTTTACCCTGAGGCACTTTCAGCTGCAGTGCGGCGCGGTTTTACCCGAAGCAACCTTGGTTTATCAAACCTATGGAAAGCTAGCTGGCGATCGCCGCAACGTTATTCTTTACCCCACCTCTTACGGCGCTCAGCATACCGATATCGACTGGCTAATCGGGCCCGATCGCATTCTTGACCCCA
Source organism: Cyanobacteria bacterium P01_H01_bin.119 (assembly GCA_039177155.1). GTDB lineage: Bacteria > Cyanobacteriota > Cyanobacteriia > Phormidesmidales > Phormidesmidaceae > JBCBZT01. The sequence continues at coordinate 9,798 of JBCDFX010000123.1, read as the reverse complement.
CCCGCTGGTTTATCGTTATTGCCAATCAGTTTGGCAACGGCCTTTCTACCTCGCCGAGCAATAGCAGCGCCTGCGCCCTAGCAGAAGATGGGTTTTGGTTTACCCACTACGACAATATCCGGGCGCAAGAACAGATGCTGCGGGAGGTCTTTGGCGTTGAGCAGTTAGCGCTGGTGTACGGCTGGTCTATGGGGGCCCAGCAGGCTTACTACTGGGGCAGCCAGTACCCTGATCGGGTAGCGCGTATCGCGGCGCTCTGCGGCACGGCTAAAACGACCGATCACAATCAAGTATTTTTATGGAGTTTACGCTCAGCGCTGACCGCCGATCCCACCTGGAACGGCCACCGGTTTGAGGGGGTTCCCGATCGCGGCTATCAAGCCTATGCCCGCATTTATGCCAGTTGGGCCGCATCCCAGCCCTACTACCGGGAGCAGATCTATCGTCAGCTTGGCTACGACAGCTTAGAAACTTATATCGTCCAGGCTTGGGAAGCGAGCTATCGCAAGCGCGACCCCCACAACCTAATCGCCATGATTGACACCTGGCTGCGCTGTGATGTGGGCCATACCCCGCGCTATCGGGGCAATTACAAAGCGGCCTTAAGCAGCATTAAGGCCCGGACGTTGGTGATGCCGGCAGAGACTGATTTATATTTCACCCCAGACGATTGTGCGGCAGACGCTAAGCTGATTGCCCAAGCGGAGTATCGACCGATTCCGTCGATTTGGGGCCACCGCGCCGGTAACCCCTATCAAAATCCAGCCGATGAAGCCTTTATTCGCGCAGCGATACGGGAGCTATTGTCTGACTAAAATAGTGACCACTACTGCACCCGCGCCCGGAATCTGACGAACCCGTAGGAGGTGTTGGGGTTTGGGTTGCCGCTAGCATTGGGAATATCGCCAATAAATACAACCACGGCACCATTGCTATTGGGGCCACCACAGTCGAGCCCGGTTGGATCACCCGGCTGCACATAAACCCCGCGATCGCCATCGGCCACATTGGTCATCGAAAACTCATCGCTGCCGAGACCCAGCACAATACCGCGATCGGCCCCTGGAATCCCCCCATTGTCTTGGGTTGCCGGAGCAGCGTTAAAGGCAGTTGACACCATCGTGGTGTACTCTGGCACCAAATCGCAGAAGGCCACGCTTTCAGCCGCGCGATCGCCATTAGAGATAAAGTAAATCGTGTACTCAATCTCATCACCCGGTCGGGTCTCGCCCCCATCTACGGTTCCAGCGAGGAAATTAGCCGGGAATAGATCATCCACCTCGTCCTCTTCTGGGGTTTGAGGCCCGTCAAAGGCAATGGCAACATTGTTGATGGCGGTGATCCGCTTTAGCAGTACCACGTTTGGCGGCTCAGGGGCATTGGGGTCACGGTAGATCCCAAAATCGATAGTGCGGTTGTCGGAGGTGCTGGTGACAGTAAAGGCCGGCGTCCTGAGCTCAACCTCAGTGGTATTGGTATCTGCATCAGTCTCTGCCCCGGCTACATTTGGATCTGCATCTGCGCTATCGACATCTGAATCTTTGCCATCATCGCTGCCTGCATTGGCGGGGGATGCCAAATAGTCTTGCGGCACCACAAACTCCACATAGTAGTTGCCATCAGGTACATTGCTAAACAGATATTGGCCCGGTCGTCCCAGAGAATCTGCTGTAACGGTCTCAGCATAGAGGCTGTTGTCAGTGGCATTGCGGAGCCTGACGGTGACGCCATTAAAGCCTGTCTCAGTCGGGTCTTGAATGCCATCTTCGTCGAGATCCAGCCAGACAAAGTCACCGACAAACCCTGGACCGGGGGCGGGTTGGTTAACCCCAGCGTCCAGGCTTAAGTCTGTGGTGGTGTTGGTTATGCCTGTAATCTCAATGCGGCCTGTATTGACATTGACATCTGAATCAAGGGTGTCATCACTGCCAGAGTTTTGCGGTGAAAATGCATAGCCATTGGGCAGCACAAACTCAATCGAGTAATCACCGCTGAGGTTTTCGGTAGCAAAAGCGTAATAGCCAGGATCACCCTGAATATCGTCGGTAGTAACAACTGTTGCAACCGGGGTGGGGTTGCCATCCTCATAGAGGTTAACGGTAACGCCGTTAAGACCCACTTCAGTCCCATCCTGGATACCGTCGCGGTTGAGGTCAACCCAGACATAGTCCCCGATGCGGGGTTGGGGCACGATACCGAAGTCGATATCAGTTTCGTTTTGGCCTGCGCTAAGGGTAAATGTGTTTGTGCGGGCCTGAGTTCCTGCCGTTGTTGCATTGGCATCAGCGGGATCGGCATCAGAGTCTTTGGCCGTATCGCCCCCCTGACTCTGAGGTGACCCGTTGTAGCCCATGGGCGGCGTAAACTCAACGTAATAGTCCCCTGGCGGCAGATTCTGGAAACTGTAGTTACCCGGATTGCCGCCGGTGTCGCTACTGGTTTGGGTTGAGCCTACGAGGGTACCGTCACTGTTGTAAAGCGTTACCGTTACGCCGTTGACCCCAATTTCGTTAGCATCTTGAATGCCATCGCCATTGGTATCTAACCAGACGTAATCACCCAGGGTGGCTTGGCCTGTGGGTGGCGTTAGGGTAAGACCCGCATCAATATCGCGTTCATCTTGACCGCTAGCGACAGTAATCACGTCGGTCAAACCCGTGGTTTGGTTGGCATCAGAGTTGTTGCCGTCGTCGCGATCGGTGCCGCCGCTGGTCGTGAAAAAGTAGCCTGAACCGGTGGGGGGAATAAACTTAAGGAAGTAGTCGCCTTCTGGGATAAAAGCAAACTCGTAATAGCCCGGGAATCCAAAGTGGTTTGGCCCCGTCATGGTGAAGTCAACAAATTCGTCGTCTGGAGTGCCTGGGATGCCATCGGCACCAGGGCGATACAGCTCGACAACAACGCCATTGATGCCGTTTTCACCATCATCTTGCACGCCATTATTATTAGCATCATTCCAGACAAAATCACCCAAAATCGGCGGATCATCTGAGGTCAGATCGACTTCTACCCGGGGCGGCTCTTGGGGCAGCAGGGGAGAGGTGCGATCGAAGCGCCGCCCGGTAATCGCAAAGGAATTAAAAGCGGATTCATTGATTGGAGCCACAACGGGCACCCGCATAGGCCACTCTTTTGTCAGCGAGGTCAGCGGATCTAGCCTAAAGCTGCCGTAGTCAATCTTGACGGCCGTGACCGTCGTAGGGTCACTGGGGAAGGTCGTTGTCCAGTCGTCAACACAACCAGGAGGCCAAAGCTGATCGCCGCCATCAACCGGGTTTAGGCGGCAGGGATTTGAGGACACACTGTAGTAAACCTGAGCCGTGGGAAGTTGAATATCAATAGGGCCAACGAGGTAGGGCCGCCACTGCGAGTTTCGCGGCACGTTAGAATTGAGCACGCTGGTATCGCCAATATTGGGGAACACATCAACCACGACAATATCTTCAATCGGCGTGGTGCCCGTATTGGTGACGGTAATTTGGTAGTCAACGGCGCCGCCGGGATAGCTTTGTCCGTTAATTTCGTAGCTGTTGTTTAAGCCCCCCTGCACCCGCTTGCGGGCTTCTAAAAAGGGTAGGGTAGTGACGGTAACATTCACCGTGTCGCGACAGAGGGGATTGTCGTTGTTAGGGGCAGTGTCGCTGTCGTAAACGTTGGTATCGCCCGTTTTGCCGTCGCCATCCAAATCGTCAGCGTCACTGGTAGCGTTGTTGTGACACACAAAATCTGCTGGATTGCCGGTGTCGTAAGTACTCACATAGGCGGTGTTGGTCAGATTGCCCTGAATATCGCCTTCTGCGACTGAGGCTTTATAGGTAATCTTCCAGGTTTGGTCGTCATTGTAGTCCCCGTCGCCATCGGAGCCATCGTCGAAGTTAGCCGCCTGCCCATCCCAAATCCAGCGCAAAACGGTTTGCCCCGTGCCCTGGTAGTTTGCAACAATCTCAAAGTCTGAAGGAGCACTCAACCCACTGTTGCCGGGATCAAACACGTAGGAGTTGGGAACGTAGTCTAAGCCTTTGGGTAAAACATCCACCACCACCGGATTTTCAAGGGTGCGGCGGGCATTGCGGCGGTTACTGGCGGCCAGCTCAAATTCAACTAGCTCGGAGGGGTTGTAGACAGCGCTACCCGTCAAATCTTTTTTGTTGATAACACCGACGGCCCGGGGGCGATCGACGAAGGTTTCTACATCATCGGTTTTGGTCGTTGTCTCTCCGTTAAAAACACCTTCCAGCGTGGCGGTATTGTCGATATCTTCACCGTCTTGAATCGATGCATTGGTATCGACTTGGTTGGTTCGCACGTTGACATAGAGCCTGGGGCGCTGATTGGCCTCAAAGCCAACGGGGGCGTTTTTGTAGATGATACGGATGCCACGAACATTTGCGGGTAACGTAAAAGACTTTTCTTCGTTATCGGCAACAACCAAGTCTACAAATCCGGAGAGGTTTTGAAACGTGGTGCCATCGGTGCTGTACTGCAGCGTGAATGTGGCTCCTGAATCGTTCCTGTACTTACCGGTATAAAACCGCAGGGCATCAATTTCCGTAGGCAAATTATCGTCAAAGACGGTCAGGGTCTCGAAGGCGACGTTGCCCGTATTTTTAATTCTGTAGTCGTAATAAAACTCTGTGTCGATGCCAGGACGACTACCGTAGGCAAAGCCTTGATTGCGCTTTTGAAAATTGGCTAGCCCTGGGGCTGGGTCAACAAAGCCGTGGCTAACGGAATCACTATCGGTGAAAGAGGCATTGGTCACCTCAAAGGTGCCGTTGCCTGTAACCGAGTTGGTTACATCTGGTAAAGTGTCGGGGGCTGCACCGCCTGGGTTAAAGGTGGCGGCTGGGTAGCTCAATACTACCTGGGCGCGGTAGGTTTCTTGTCCCACGGTGCGATCGCCGACGTTCCAGGTAATCGTCTCACCCGCATCTACAATGCCATCGCCATCGCCATCATTAAAGACACCGCCATTGCCCACAGAGACCACTCGTGCGCCCACTTCTGGCGTGTCCGTCATGGTGACACCGGTCAAGTTTAGGTTGCCCGTCCGCTGGGTCGGGCCCAGCCTGACTTCATAGGTGACATCTCCATCTAAAATGGGGTCGCCAGAGGGCAACAGCTTGACCTTTTCAACATTCCATTTCCCTGCTGGGTTGCTAACGTCGCTCCTAATCGTGTCGCTGTCTGACTTTTGGCCGGGGGGGTTGGAGGGGCTAGCAGTCGATCGAATAATGGCCGTGTTATTGGCCGTTACGTTATCGGCAGTTACCCCTTCAGGGAAGCGAGCCTTGATTGCAATTGACCCAGAAGCAGAGTCGTTTTGAATCGTGCCGAGGTCATAGGTAAAGGTTCTGGTGCTGCTATCATAATTGGCCCTGCTGGGTTCCCCTTCTTGCAGGCCCCGATATTCAAGCTCAGAGGGAATCACGTCAGAGATAACAACGTCTTCACATCTATCAACGTTGATATCATTGAGGCTACAAGACCACTTAATTTCAAAGATAAACTCTTTGCCTGATTCGATCTCAGTAATATCATTGCCATTTAGATCTAGGGCGGTTTTGATGATATTGAGGGTTGCTTCGGCCCTAACCGGAGTCGCAAAGCCCAGTACCGTGGTTAATACTGTTGCGGCTGCGAGTAGGGCGCTGGGGCGATTCTTCGCAACGCGAGTAAACAATGACAGGTATCTCGGTAAAAGACTCATAGTGAAACCCTTATTAACAGGCAGTGGTTGGGAGACCGGGTTGTCGGCGCGGTTGAAATATAGGCGTTAGCACTCGGGATGCCCCTTTTTTAGAAATCCCGCTGTGCTAGGCTCAATGACTCCGTAAGATCCAGGAGCTTTAAGCAGGCTTAATATCAACCTGGGTGATTCTGCGTAAGCTAGACCGTGGGCCTAACTAAGGCTCAATTTGCAAATCGGTGTCTTGATCGACAAAGGTGATATCAAGTCCGCGGACATCTTCAAATACGAATTCGACGCGGCGGTTGCGAGCGTACTCAACGCGATCGCGCTCTGAGGTCAACAGCTGGGTTTCACCCAAAGAGCGAATCGTCATTCGGGCCGGATCAATGCCTTGCTGAATCAGATAGGCTCTGGCACTGCGCGCCCGGCGTAGGGCTAATTCTTGGTTGTAGGCATCGCTGGCCCGAGAGTCGGTATGGCCGTGCAGATCCACAATCAAGGTGGGATGGGTCTGCATTGCTGCGGCAATTTGATTCAAAACCGCCGCGCTCTCGGCACTGATATCCTCGCGGTCGAGGCCAAAGTGAATATTTCGGGGCACCTGCAGTTGAATCGGCTCCGGGGGAGCAACAACCACTGGCGCAGGCGGCTGGGGGCGGGTAGTGCAGTGGGGGAGTTCAAAGTCTGGCATTTGAGATGGGGGTGCCGTGTTGCTGTCTGCACCAGAGAGCGATCGCACCACGGTATTTAAAGCCGGTTCTGAAGTGCCGTAGCGAGGGTCAGAGGCGATCGCGCTCAGCACCGTTCCCGGCTGCAGCTGCTCAGAGGCAAATTGGAAGCGCCCCGTTTCGTCTACGGGCACCGTAGCTAAGGGCTGAGTCAATGGCCCACGGGCTAACTCACTAGGGTGACTCAGGTAGATCTCAATCTCCGAGCCCGGATCGGCAACCCCCTCAATCAGCACCTTGCCGTCCATCACAAAAAACTCTGGACTCAAAAACTGAGGCGCATTAATTGCCAAATTCCCCGTATCCAACCGCCGATTGTCTGAGTTACGCACCGGATTGGGGCCATCGCCCCGCTGAAAGTCTTGGGCGCTGCTGTGACGGCGGGTATTGAGATCAATACTGAGTCCCTCTAGGTTAGTAAACCGATTGGTTTGAATCAGGTTGCGATGACTGGGGTTGCGGCTGCCGTGGCCAAACGCTGTGACCACAACGCCCGACCCTTTTTGGTTGTTAATGGTGTTGCCCGTGACGCGATGGCCGTCGCCCATCAGGTAAATGGCGGCCCGTCGTAGACGCTGGCCATTAAATTTGATGGTGTTGTCTTGGATGGTGGCTGCTCCCTCCGGTTTGAACAGAAAAATGCCGGCCCCGTCGTTACCGCACATCAAGTTGCGGCGAATAACGCTGTTGTCGATGATGCCCTCTAGCCGAATCCCGTCTGGCATACCCGCTAGGCCGTTGCCGACGATGATATTTTCTTCAACCTTTAGATGCTCAGCCCTAGCCCCCGTGATAATGCCGCTGCCGTCGTGATGGACAATGTAGTTGCGGCGCACCGTCGTGCCTTGGCTGTTAAACACCGAAACGCCAAAAGCGGAAGGGATTGCAGGCACGGCTTCTGTCGGCGGCATGCCCAACCAGTTGTGCTCAATTAGCACAGCCTCTGGCGCCACATTTTCGTCGTAGTAAGAAAAGCCTTGGGCCGGAGGGTATTGCTGGGTCGTATCTGGTGGCGGCAGGCGGTGGGCAATAAAGATATCTGCCGGTGGCGTAATTGCGGTAGCGCGATGCCTGGCGGTAAAGCCATAGAGGCTTAAGCCCCGCACCGTGACGCCACTGGCGACAATGCTTAAACCCCGAAAGACTTCGGCATCAGCAGCCGGCGTGAGTTCAACAATGGGGATGGGAATCTCAATCTCGGCGGTTGCCGACTGGTTTGGGTTGTAGCCCGGCTGGGTGCTGCCATCTAGGGTTAAATTGGGGCTGGCGATCGCGGGCAGAGGCGTCATCACCTGAATTTGGGTTTGCTCTGCGGGCAAATCAAATTCAATTCGCGAGCCGAGTTCAGCGGTGTCAAGCGCCACAACCTGGGCGCGTTCAACCGGGCTTAAAGCAGCCAGCGACAATGTTCCATTGGTCAGCTCAATGGCTTCCCGCAGGGTTAGCCCGTCATCAGCCTGGATTGGCCCGTCCTGGTTGCTGTTGACCACAACGTGCAGTACTGGCGGTGCGGCTGGCTGCGGTGCATCCTGGGCCCAGGCGATCGCTTGAGACAGGAGCGTGGTGACCAATAAGCCAACCACCATCAGAGATTGATAACGTCGAGCGCTTAGAAAATGCATCATCAGATTTTGCTCCTTATCACCAGCGAATATGCCTAGTTGCCTGCCGCAGTATTGGCTGAGGAGGCTTCCACCACAGACTCTTGCTGCTGAGGCGGGGCCACCTCTTGCAGCCCAAATCCGCCAAATAGAGAGTTAAGCTTGGCCGTAATGCCGAAGTAAAAGCCCCCAGCCGAGCGATTACTGCCGGTAAAATCTCGGTCGTAGGCGCTGCCGAAGCTGTACCCTGCCGATAGACGCAAATCGGGGGTGGGGTAGTAGCCCAGTTCTATGGCTGCTCCCATTTCGGTGTATCCTGCGGAGCTGCCAATCCAGCGGGCTTCACCCACAACGTCCCAGTCGTAACCAAGGCGGTAGGTGGCCCGAAACTGGGCAAGATGAACGGCGTTGTTAGAAATAAACTCGTCAAATCCCCCGGTTTCACTGGTGCCGATACCGCCAAGCCGGGTAGAACTGGTGCGGAACGCGTATTTGCCGTAGAACTCCCATCGCCAGTTGGGGGCGTAAATGGCTTCGGCAGTAAACAGATGCTCTTCTGAGCCGACGTCAGCTCCAAACAGTAAGGTCTCCGGAGTGGTGCCAGGATTGCCCCGATATTCATAACGCAGCAGCGCATTAAACTGGTCGCTATTGGGGTCGCGGTAGGCTAAGCCCAGCCTCAAATTGCTGGAAGTGCCCAGATTTTCAATGGCTTGGTTGGCGGAGCTGGCCAGTTCATAGTTAAATAAGACGCTGACCGCTGGCGATAGCCGGCCCAGAGCAGCAGCGGTAAAGACGGTGTTGCTGCCTTGGGACGACGAGCGGTGCTCAAAGCGGGCGCTGGCTTGCCAATTTGGGTTATCGGTGTAGGAAAGCCCCACACTAAAGCTGTCGCCGTTCGTCAGCAGCAGTGAAGATGCCCCAGAGCCAACGGCAAACGGCTGGATAAATTGCTCTCCGGCACCCGTAAGGTTGGCAATATTGTTAAACACATGTTCGTAGGCCAAATCGAGCCGTAGACCCGGGGCTAGGGTAAAGCCCTGCTCTAAGCCAATGGAGCCACCAATTTGATTGCCGTCAATCACTGAAAAGCGACCGTGGATGGTGGTATCTTCACCCAGGGCGTAGGCGGCGTCTAAATCAATTGTGGTGATGGCACCGCTATCGTTAAGGCCGTTGTCGGCTAAGAAAATTTGGTTGACCCCAAGGCTAATGCCGGGCATAAGCTGCCAATCTAAGCCAAAGATGGTGCGATTGGGATAGATTGAATCGCCGTTAGAGGAGAGATTGATCTCGTTTTGAGCAAAGACGGTGATATCGTCGCTGAGATTGGTAGTCAAGCGCGATCGCAGCTGGTCAGAACTGCCGCTTAGCCCGCTGGGCGAAATCCGATCGACTCGCTCGCGGTGAATCCAGTCAAACTCTAGATTAGAGTCACCCAACTGCTGCACAATGCCCAGCGAAAAGGTATCTAAAGAGTTATCCACCCGGCTGCCGGGGGCGGCAACAATGCCCGTTTCTAGCAGCTCACTCAGGGTCAGCAGCGGGCGAGGGGCAGTGCCCACATTGTCTTCGTGGTCATAGCGGGCGCGAATGGCGGTGGTTTCTGATAGGGTGGCGATAAGTTCGGCGCCATAGCGGGTTTGGCCCGGCACAAAGCTGGTGGTAGCCGCATTCGTAAACCCTGCATCGGTGTGGCTAAAATAAATTCGCCCCGCCAGCCAGTCCGTTGCGGAACCCTCTAATTCCAGCCGATAGGCCGAACCGCTAATCGGGC
>JBCDFX010000122.1:0-10148 GCA_039177155.1 Cyanobacteria bacterium P01_H01_bin.119 | reverse complement strand
CTGCTGGTGCTATTTGCGATCGCCCACAGCGGGCTAGCCGCTCTAAGGCCCAAGGGCGAGAGCTGGATTGGCCCCAGGGCCTATCGAGTTTGCTTTGCCCTGGTCAGCCTGCCCCTGGCAGCCGTGTTGATTATTTATTTTATTCACCATCGCTACGATGGCATTCAGCTCTGGAATTTACAGGGAACGCCCGGTATGCAAACGCTGGTGTGGAGTCTCTCGGCCCTGTCGTTTATTTTTCTATATCCGGCGACGTTTAACCTGCTTGAGATTGCCGCTATCCAGAAGCCAGAAGTTCATCTCTATGAAACCGGCATTATCCGGATTACTCGCCACCCTCAGATGGTGGGGCAGGTGATTTGGTGCATTGCCCATACCCTATGGCTAGGCACCAGTTTTACCCTGGTGACCTCGGCAGGACTGATTTTGCACCATCTATTTGCGGTGTGGCACGGCGATCGCCGCTGGGCCAGTCGCTATGGGGAAGCCTTTGCCGCCGTCAAAGGGCGCACGTCGGTGGTGCCATTTGGGGCGATCGCCGATGGTCGCCAGTCGATTCCGCTGACCCAGTGGGTCAAAGAATTTATGCGGCCCGCCTATGTGGGGGTGGCTATTTTTGTAATGCTGTTTTGGTGGGCACACCCGCTGCTGATTCAATCTACCCAGGCGCTGGGATGGTAGCTGGGCTGGGGCAGCGTCCATAGGTCCGGCTGAAAGGCGCTAACTATGGTGATCCCCCGCTGTCAGGGAAGGGCATTGTCACCAGACGCCCACAAATTTTCTTGAATTAAATGATAGCTATTCCTTATAGAGAATCTTCGTTTTACAATGATCCCCAAGATATATCAGTGCACCTTTTTATAAAAATATGGCGTTGTCTACAGATGAGACTTCTTTTAGTTCTGACGTTTTAGAGTCCTATGTTCCCGTACTAGTCAACTTTTGGGCACCTTGGTGTGGGCTGTGCCGCATTATTGAGCCACTGCTGCAGAGCTTTCAAAACGAGTGGGGCGGCCAGGTTAGGGTCGTGGGCATCAACGCTGATGAAAATTTAAAGCTGACAAATTTTTATCGCCTAAAAACCCTGCCCACGCTGCTATTAATTCATCAGGGACAGCTCGTCCGGCGGATTGATAGCTTTCGAGGCCGCGATGATCTGCGTCAAACTCTAGATGCGATAATGCGCAGCCCGGACATTTATGAATACTGGGCCGCTCACGGGCAAATCCCCATTTTGCCTAATTTGCTCCCTCAAGAGTAGCCGCCCCTTTGCCGGTGGCAACTCAATTTTTTGGGTGACCTTAAAACCCAGTGCGTGATAGCGGCTCTACAGATAACCCTCGATCTTTAGGTCGTCTCCAACCTGGGTCCAGGTTATTGAGTCAAGCTTAAAGGCTTTGCCCATATGGGTGAGGCCCATATCGCCAATAGGCGTTGGCGCGGCGGTTCCTCCAATTAGTTTGGGTGCGATAAACGCTACTATTTTTTGCACCGTACCCTCAGCGATCGCTGATGCCGCTAAGGTACCGCCGCACTCCCACAGCACCGTTGATAGACCCTGCTGATAGAGATAGGCCACTGCAGACCTTGGCGTTAGCTTAGGCAGTGAGACAACCGCCACCCTTAAATTTGTCAGCGCCCGTGCTGTAGGGTCATCGGGCGGTGCCTCCGTCAGCACAATGGTGGGCGCAACGCTGGTTTGCCAAAGCTGAGCGTCTAACGGTAGCGCCAGGCTGCGGCTCATCACAACCCGGAGCGGATTGCGGGAGCCTACGCCGTGGCTGGTGAGCAGCGGGTTATCTTGGCGAACGGTATTGCCCCCAATGATCACCGCGTCACACTCTGAGCGGAGCTGATGCACCTGCGATCGCGACTTAGGGCCGCTTACCCAGGCGCTATGGCCTGTGGTCGTTGCGATTTTGCCATCGAGGGTCATGGCGTACTTAAAAATTCCAAAGGGGCGACCGTGCCGAATGCGATGGACAAATGCTTCGTTGAGTTTTTCACAGGCCGCCTGCTCAACCCCAACCGTTACGTCAATACCGGCCTCTCGCAGTCGGTCGATGCCGCCCCCGGCCACCCGCGGATCGGGATCGACCATGCCAACCACCACCCGACGAATGCCCGCTCGGATCACGGCTTCGCTGCACGGTGGGGTGCGACCGTGGTGATTACAGGGTTCTAGATTGACATAGAGCGTTGCGCCCTTAGCGCGATCGCCCGCCTCTGCCAGAGCAAACACCTCTGCATGGGGCTCTCCTGCCTTGGGATGAAAGCCTTCACCCACCGCGCCCCCCGGCTGGACAACCACCGCACCCACCATCGGATTAGGCGCCGTATACCCTATTCCCTGCCACGCCAAGGCCATAGCCCGCTGCATCCAGCGGCGATCGCTCTCTTGAAGGCTCTCCATTCTCCTATCCACCGTTTAGAGTCATCGCGCTGAGCCAATGGCTGCTGTTACCGAGTTTTGCCCTGGATCTCGCTGAGACTTTGATAACATCAGCAATTGGACTCGCCGCCTTGCGCCATCCGTCCGTTTGGCTGCCCTACAGCAGGCTACTGGCGCAATTGTTGGCAAATCCTATCAGCTTTAACCGACGGCAACAAGCGCAGAATTGATAGCGGCTATAGACTGCAGCGTTTTTGCATCCAGTTAGACTGGCAACGGCTCAAAAAGCAGGCTAAGCTCTGACTAATTTCCGATGGGAACAAATACTTATCATCCCCTTCTGTAAACACCGTGATTCCCGGCTACTGGCGCGGATGCAGAAGCTTCTAAATCGCGGCTTACCCTATAAAAGGAGGACAGGTGCACTTTCACTCGGCTTGGCAACCGTTGATTCGCAGTTTCCTTAGGTTATGGGCACTCTTAAACCGTCAGAAAGTTCAAGGCGAGTACTTATGCAGCCACCTACTGAAGCGCTGGGGCACTCTGGCTGCGATCGCGATTTTGACTGCGGTTGTGCTGGCGGTGCCTGGATATGGCCGCCAAGCACCAGTGGATGATTTTTCAGGGCTGTTAGAGCGGGGAGGGCATTCTGCGACCCGCGATACGGCTTCACTGCTGCAGTTGCCTCTGCTTGAGTCTTTAGAAGAGCTGGCTCCGCCGGATGTGCAGGCGTTTTTGGTGGGGCCGTCTACTGTTGGCTCAGCGCCCGTGCAGCTTGACGGCCGCGTACTGTTTTATGTTGCCGATGCTCAGGTACCAGCCGAAGTGCGCTCCCAAGAAATTGAACAGCGACTGCGGGATTTTGCCAGCTTAGATGAGGAGGATGACTCTGAAGTGGATTGGGAGGAGGAGGCAGAGAGCAATCAGCCTATCCTCTACGTTAACGGTGAGTTTTTGATGACTGTGACGGCAGCCGATGGCCAGCTTGAGGGGCTGCAAGATCTCACCATTCGAGCCCGGCAGCTCCAGGCGGTTGTCAGCAAAGCGCTGCGCCAATACCGGGCAGAGCGACAGCCAGAATCCCTCCGGCGAGCCGGCCGCAACGGTATTTTTGGGTTGCTTATCGCCGGGTTAATTAGTTTGAGTATTGGCCGCTGGCAGCATCGCCTGACCCGCCGCCGACAGGCTATTCAGCAACAGCTAGACGCTCCTCTGCCCGAACTGGATGACTCAAGACAGTTTGAAAAAGAACAACTGCTGCGTCAGCAGATTGTGCAACGGCAGCAGCGCAACTGGATTGAGCTTCAGCGGGGCGGGCTGCTGCTGCTACAGGGCGGGCTATGGGCGGGGAGCCTGCTGTTGATGCTAGGCCTGTTTCCTTACACCCGTTGGCTACAGCCATTGCTGATTGAAGCCCTGCGGCTGCCGCTGCGAGTCGGGCTAGTGGTGCTGGGAGCCTATGCCCTAACCCGCCTAAGCAATATGGTAATTGATCGGTTTTATCTTACGCTGCAGCGCCGGGCCGTGCTATCTCCCCAGGGCTCGGAGCGCCTATCTTTAAGACTCTCCACCTTTTCCCAGGTGTCAAAGAGCATCGTAGCTTCGGGCATTGTTGTGGCTGCCGCTGTGGCTGGCCTATCGCTGGTGGGCATCAACCTAACGCCGCTGCTAGCCGGGGCCGGCTTGATTGGTTTGGGGCTATCTCTAGCGGCCCAAAGCCTGGTAAAGGACATTATCAACGGGTTTTTGATTCTGTTTGAAGATCAATATGGGGTGGGCGATGTGGTAGTCATTGACAGCGTGGCGGGCTTTGTTGAAACCATGAACCTGCGGATGACCCAGCTCCGCAATGAGGAAGGACGACTGATTACTGTACCCAACAGCCAAATCCAGATTGTGCAAAACCTGTCGAAGGAATGGTCGCGGGTTGATTTGATGGTAACCGTTGCCCTCCAGGCTGATATTGACCAAGCGATCGCTTTAATTCACCAGGTCGCAGACGAGATGACAACCGACCCCGACTGGCAGACATTAATTTTAGAAAAGCCGTTAATGCTGGGCGTCGACTGCCTAGACCACGGTGGTGCAACGGTGCGAATCTGGATCAAAACCCTGCCGCTAAAGCAGTGGGATGTGGCCCGCGAATATCGCCGCCGTCTCAAAATTGCCTTTGATCAGGCTCAAGTTCCCATTGGCGTGCCTCAACAGTCGATTATTCTGCGAGCTAACGATGAGATATTAGGCTTACAGAACGGACAGCGCCCCCTACATCAATCGACAGATCGGGTTTGACTATGTAATTATAGATACCTTGTAGCTAAAATTTAGTAATAATCGCCTATGAGTTGGCTCTGAGATTGGGTAACTAGCGGTCCTTTAGCGCACTGTTGTCGATTCGCAGATAAACCGTAGCGGACGGGTGCAATGGCGTCAAGTTGATTGATCAAAGCGAGCTGTGCAACTACGACGATGGGGATGGCGGCTGTGGCCGGGACTAATGGCAGCAACGATAGTGTTGGTGCTCACTGAGCTGCGTGTGTTTCAGCCCTACGAACAGATCGCCTACCGCTCCGCGTTCCAGCTGCGCGGCACCAGACCCTGGAGCAGCGACGTTGTTGTAATTGCCATTGACGATTACAGTCTGAATGAGCTGGGTCAGTTTCCCTTGCCTCGCCGCCACTATGCTGAGCTACTGACCCGGCTGAGGCAAGCCCGGCCCAGGGTGACAGTGTTTAATCTGTTCTTCAGTGAGCCTGCTGAAGATGACCCGGTGCTCGCAGAAGCGATCGCCGCCGCTGGCAATGTCGTCTTGGCGGAAGCCCAGACGATTAACGGTGAGCCATTGGGGCTGTCGCTTGTTCTCCAGGACGCTGCGGTCGAAACCGGACATATTCAAATTGACCTCCAGCAAAACCAGGACGGTCTGGTGCGCTCGGTTCAGATGCAGGTTCACGGTCGCTTCGCCCTGGGCTGGGTCGCTGTCGAGCGCTTTCGGCAGAATGCCCCAGAAACTAATTCAGAAATCAGCTTGGGCCAGCGGATTAACGGGCAAATTGATACGGGAATTAATGAAGGCGCTGATCCGCAACTGCTGTGGATCAACTGGCCGGGCTTTAGCGATGGCTTGGCAACCTATTCATTTTCTGACGTGCTGGCAGACCGGGTGGATTTACAGGTTTTTCAGGACAAAATTGTGCTGGTAGGGGTCAACGCCACGGGCATAGATCCGCTGCGAACTCCGTTTGATGTGCAAACCCCGGCCAGCAGTTTGGTGCTCCATGCCGCTGTTATTGACAATGCCCTAGGCGATCGCTTTCTGGTAAAAGTTCACGGCTCCTGGGCTTGGGCGATCGCGTTTGCCATTAGTTTGGGGCTGAGCTGGGGGCTAAGCCGGCTGCGATCGCGGCGGCAGCTGATAGTGACGGCCGGGCTGGGGCTGGGCTGGGGCGCAGTTTACTATGGTTTCTTTTGGGCCAACTACTGGCTACCGCTAGCAGTGCCCCTCGCCCTGATTGCAGGGACAGGCAGCGCCTCGGTTTTTTACCGCACCCTGCGCAGCAACCGCCTACTGCAAACCCATGTCCATCGACTCTGGCAGACCTATCGTCGAGATTTGGTTCTGCCGGATGGGCGCGACCCCGAAGCCTCTCAGCTCAACGACCTCAACCCCATTAGCCCAGTGATCGATCGGATGACGGTTTTGGCTGAAGCGTTTGCCCGGTCTCAGTCTACCCAGGCGGCGATCGCCCGCAACCTGTCTGTGGGGCTGCTAGCTGCCGATCAACAGGGGCAAATTTGGTTTTGCAATCCGGTTGCTCAAGACTATCTCAATATTGAGCTTGGGGATGATTTATCCCACAGTCTGATTCCCAACTGGCTGCCTTTAAAGCAGTGGGAGCAGGCATGGCAAGTCTTGGCCATCGCCGACAACTTTAGCCCGCCAGAGATCTGTCAGGGCGATCGCTGGTATCAGCTTACCTTTGAGCGATTGGTCTATCCCCTGGTTTCAGATAAAGCGGCATTGCCCCAGGCAGGCAGTACTGGTCAGGGGGTGATCTTGCTGGTCAAAGATATTACCGACCGTAAGCAGGTCGAAATCCAGCTCCAGACCATGAATCAGACCCTAGAAGTTCAGGTGCGCCAGCGTACGGCCGAACTCGAAGCTACTAACGCCGATTTACAGCGGGAAATTGTCAGCCGTCAGGCTGCCCAAGATCAGCTCACCTACCGGGCCTTCCACGACGAACTCACCGGCCTGCCGAACCGCAGCCAGTTTCTCCGTCAGCTCCACAGCAGTCTGGCTCAGGCTCAGGCTGATCCTTACCATCGATTTGCCGTTCTATTTTTAGATTTCAATCGATTCAAGCTGATTAATGACTCCTTTGGCCATTTAGTCGGCGATCAGCTACTTAAAGCCTTTGCCAACCGTCTACAGGGGGCGCTGCGTCCAAGAGATACCATTGCCCGCTTCGGCGGGGATGAGTTTATGCTGCTGCTGCGAGAGGTCGAGAGCGAAGAAACGGCGATCGCTGTGGCCAACCGCGTGCAGGAAATCTTGGTAGACCCGTTTAAGATTGGCACACAGCCGATTGTCGTGAGCACTAGCATTGGCATTGTCGTCGGCGATCGCACTTATCAGCATGCCGAAGAGCTGCTGCGGGATGCCGATACCGCCATGTATCAGGCAAAGCGACGGGGACTGCCCTTTGAAGTTTTTGAGGGGGGCATGCATCTGGCGGTGCGCAATTCCCTGAACTTGGAAATGGAGCTGCGATTGGCGCTGGAGCAGCAGCAGCTTGAGGTTTACTACCAGCCGATTATTGCCCTCGATAGCTTTATCCCAATTGGGTTTGAAGCCCTGGTGCGCTGGCAACATCCCGAAAGAGGATTGATCACCCCAGCCCAGTTTATTCCCATGGCTGAGGAAACGGGGTTAATTCTGCCCCTGGGGCAGTGGGTGCTGAGGCAAGCGTGTCAGCAGCTGCAAACCTGGCAAGAGAGCCAGCGGCTGTCTGCCCGCACGTTAATCAGCGTTAACCTGTCTGCCAAGCAGTTTGCCCAGTCGGATTTGCTCAACCAGATTGAAGCGGTGCTGGCGGCGACCCGGCTGGCGGCGACCTGCCTCAAACTAGAGGTTACCGAGAGCGTGATTATCAACGATGTTAACAGCGCGATCGCTACTCTACAGCAGCTCCGCGATCGCCAGATTCAGCTCAGCCTCGACGACTTTGGGACCGGCTACTCTTCCCTTAGCTATCTACAGAGAATGCCCGTCAATGTTTTGAAGATTCATCGTTCCTTTGTTGAGCGTCTGCATCACAGTCAGCGGGCCAGCGGCATTGTAGAGACCATTATTGCCCTGGCTAAGCATCTCAACATGCAGGTGATTGCAGAAGGCATTGAAAACGGCACCGAGCTTGATCAGCTCCGCCATCTCGGCTGCGACTACGGGCAGGGATTTTTGTTTGCCCGCCCCCTAAGCGCATCCCAGGCCGAACGCTGGCTAATCAACCAGTCTGCCGTCAGCCCGCGGGAGCTAGCCGCCGCCAACGATAGTGACAATCTCTAAGCGATCGCCCATTTGCATTTTCGTGGTGGGCCAAAACTGACGATGCAAAATTTCGCCGTTGTACTCCACCGCAACTAGCTTAGGATTTAGCCCCAACTGCGCCAAAAAATCGGGCAGAGCGGTCTGGGATGAACAGGTCTTTGGGTCTCCGTTGACGGTGAGGGTCACAGTCATATAAAAGTTGAAGGTTGCTATAGATTTTTAAATCGAACTGCGAAGCTGGGCCGCTAGCTGCTGGGTTGCCAGCGTTGGCTGCTCCGCTTGCATAATGGCGCGCACCACCGCGACCCGCCAGGCTCCGGCCTCTTGCACCTGGGCCAGGTTACCCCGATCAATGCCGCCAATGGCAAACCAGGGCACCGTGGCATGGGCGGCGGCATAGCGCACATAGTCGAGTCCCGCTGCCGCCTTGTCGGGCTTGGTTGGCGTGGCGTAAACGGGGCCCACCCCAATATAGTCAGCGCCTTCAGCGATCGCCCGCTCCATTTCATCGGGGTTGGTAGTAGAGCGGCCAATAATCGCCATATCCCCCAGCAGCTGACGGGCCACGGCAATGGGCAAATCCTGCTGCCCCAGATGGACCCCGTCGGCGTTTACCGCAAGGGCTAGATCCACCCGGTCGTTCACCAGAAACAGCGCGTCGTGCTGGGCGCACAGCTGCCGGAGCCGTTGGACAATCGGCCAGCGATCGCAGTCGTTTGCCGTTTTCTCCCGGTACTGCACCATGGCTAAGCCTCCCCTGAGGGCGGCCTCAACCGTGTCAATCATATTCTCTTGAGGCGAGGTGACTAAATAGGTCTGCGCCTGCTGCAGCTGCTGCCGGCGAATATAGAGCTGGAGCTGACTTTCTAAGGTGTAAACCTGATAGCGCATTTGCTTAAAGGTGGCCCCCATCTCAGGGCTGACCAGTTTGCCGTACTCCTCTAGCACCCGTAGCGCCTCCTGCACCCGGCAAAGATTGGCCTGAATCACCTGCTGAAGACTGGTTCGGCTGGCTTCTTGGTCGTGGGTTAGGGCGGTGCCCAAATCCCCCGGCGTATCGCGCGCTGCCCGCATTTCAGGGGTATGCCACTGGGCCAGCGTCTGCCGCCAGTGCTTGATTTTTTCGGTGAGTTCAGCCTGGTTGAGCCCAAATCGGCACCATTCTTCTAAAATCCTGAGCCCCTCGCGAGCTCGATCGAGATTGGCATCCAAAATTCGATAGACCGGGGTAGACACTGAGCGCACACAACTGGCGCGATCGCCTTGCTCCATCCCTAGCGGCTTAATAAAGCCCAAATTAGACTCAACCATTATTGCGGTAACGCTGCCCATTAAAACACTCCTTTACCAGTGTAAGAATCCGCTCGGCTGCTATAGGTTAAGTTCCTTAACATTCGGTGCGCCCAATGGAAATCTAAGGTATCACTTTGAGCGTCTTGTCTCTTTGCACCTGGGGACGCCCTATGACAGCCTTTTGGAGAGTGTTACCGGCTTTGGCCCTGCCGCTGTTGGGAAGCATCGGCTTGTGGATCAGCGCGAGCGCGCCTGCAGCGGCCCAATCTCGCCCCCTAGCTGAGGGGAGTAATTTACAGAATCCATTTAATGAGACTCTGAACAGCGATCGCGTCCCGACCCCTAACGATTACGCTGTGCTCTATGTCCACCCCACAACCGGAAGCGATCAGCCTACTCGCGGCAGCGAAAATCAGCCCCTGCGCACCATTACCTATGCCCTGAGCCAGGCCGAAGCAAACACCATTATTGTTCTGGCTGACGGCACCTACAGTCCGGACAGCGGCGAACAGTTTCCCCTACAGCTGCAGCCCGGTGTTACCGTTCAGGGTTATCCCAATACCCGCGCTCCCCGCGCCATTATTCACGGCGGGGGCGAATTTACTAGCTCCACCCTGGCTCAGCAGCATGCCGCTGTGGTTGCCGTCGATGGCTCCGGTTTAGCCCACGTTGTTGTGGCTAATCCCGACGGGCAGGGGGTTTGGATTGAAGCCGGCAGCCCTGTCCTGGTACAGAATGTGTTTACTGGCAGCGGTCATGCCGGGGTGTTTATTGCCGGAGACGGTCAGCCTCACCTGGTGCGCAACAGTTTTTATCGAAATGCCGTTGCCGGACTGGTGGTGTACGGGCCATCCAACGCTACCGTGCAGAGTAACTTATTTGAGCAGACCGGCGTCGGAATTACCGTGTCCG
>JBCDFX010000121.1:0-10192 GCA_039177155.1 Cyanobacteria bacterium P01_H01_bin.119 | reverse complement strand
TGTTGAATGCAAAATCCCAAAAGGGTGACTCATAGAGTCATCTGGGAGTCATCTGGGAGTCATCTGGGAGTCATCTGGGCTAAATGCCTGATGCAGACTGGGTCTTTACTGGTGATCCTAACGCCCATCTCGACATCCCTTTACCCAATCTTCAAGGAAGTTCCGCAGTTTTTGCCCCCTTCTTTAGCCGCTGTTCCAAAGATAATGGCCCTGTAGGCTGAACTTACAGCAGTCGCCAGTCTGGTTAAGGGCAAGCCGGCTAGAGCTATAAAACGGGTCTACCGATGAAAACGGGTGCATGGAAGACATAGGTCATGGTGATTAATCTGGTAAACGCGCTTGATTCGATTTCTAATCTCTTTTTAGCTGGCCAATGTCCTGGCTGCGATCGCCCCACTCTCTCAGCTTGGTGCACCAGTTGTCATCATCAATTAAACCAGTGTGCCCTCAATCAGCCTGCTGCCGACTGGCGAGGCGCGCTGCCCGTGTTTGCCTGGGGCCAGTATCGCGGCGCGCTGCGGCAGGCGATCGCAGCTTTGAAATATCACCGACAGCTCCACCTAGCGGCTGATCTGGGGGATCGCATGGCTTGCAGTTGGCGTGACCATCCGCTGCGGCAAACCCTACCCCATCGACCAATTATTGTTCCCATTCCGTTACACCCCCAGCGGGAGCATCAGCGAGGCTACAACCAAGCGGCCCTGCTGGCCCGAACGTTTTGTCAGCGTCTAAACCTACCGCTGGCAGAATCGGGCCTGCGGCGGCAGCGCGCGACGGAAGCTCAGTATGGACTCTCTGCAACCGCTCGCCACGATAATCTACAGGGTGCATTTACCCTAGGCGATCGCTGGCGGCGGCAGCGGCCTCGATCACCCGTTATCCTGCTAGACGATATTTATACCACGGGGGCAACAGTCCACGCCGCAGCGTCTACGCTCAGGGCAGCGCGCATCTCAGTGCTAGGGACTATCGTCCTAGCCCGCGCGCTAAAAATGCCGTAGGGCGCGTCATCAATTAAAACCAGAATGCTTCTGGTATAAGCATTACCGCGTCCGCCCCGCATTACAAACTAAGGGCTGAAACACCTTCCGCATAAAGACTTGACCGCTAAATGATGACAGCCCCTAGCGTTTTCCCATAAATTTAAAGGCGACAGCAATGACTCCGACCGTTATTCTTCGGCGATGCCACCTTATCCATGATCCGGCTGATGTGCTGGTTGATATAGCGTTTGAGCAAGGCACCATTGTCGCGATCGCCCCCCGTCTGAGTCATCAAGCACCGACCGAAATTGATCTGCAGGGCCAACTGGTCAGCCCGCCCTTTGTCGAATCGCATATTCACCTCGACTCTGCCCTAACGGCAGGGGAACCCCGCTGGAACCAAAGCGGCACCCTATTTGAGGGCATTGATATCTGGCGCGATCGCAAGGGGCAGTTGACGATTGAGGAGGTTCAGCAGCGGGCGATCGCGGCCCTGCGTCAGCAGGCCAGCCACGGCGTACTGTTTGTCCGCAGCCACGCCGATGTCAGCGAGCAAAATCTAATTGCCCTCCAGGGACTACTGGCCGTTCGGGAGGCGGTCAAAGACTGGATGACGCTGCAGGTAGTGGCCTTTCCTCAAGATGGCGTTTACGGCGCGCCCCAAAATGAAACCCTGCTCGAAACCGCTCTGGAGATGGGAGCCGATGCCGTAGGCGGCATTCCCCACTATGAACTGACCCGTGAAGACGGGGTGCGATCGGTACATCGAATCTTTGAGCTGGCCCAAAAATACGACCGCCTGATCGATATCCACTGCGATGAAATCGATGATGATCAAGCGCGGTTTTTGGAAGTGGCGATCGCCTGCGCCATTCGCAGCGGTATGGGGCCGCGAGTCAGCGCTAGCCATACCACTGCCTTTGGCTCCTACAATAACGCCTATGCCCTAAAGCTAATGGGCTTTATCCAGCGGACGGCGGTGAACTTTATTGCCAATCCGCTGATCAATATCACGCTCCAGGGCCGAACCGATACCTATCCCAAGCGGCGGGGTGTCACCCGCGTAAAAGAGCTGTGGCAGGCGGGACAAAACGTCAGCTTGGGCCATGACTGTATTCAGGATCCTTGGTACAGCCTGGGCACGGGCAATATGCTGGATGTGGCCTGGATGGCCCTGCATATCTGCCAAATGACCGGGCGCACTGAAATCGATGCCTGCTACGATATGGTCACCGCCCACGGCGCAACTACCCTAAATCTGGGCGATCGCTACGGCATTGCGGTCGGCAAGCCGGCCAACGTGATTGTGCTTAACGCCCGCGATCGCTACGATGCGCTGCTAAAGCGCCCCACTGTGAGCTACGTCTTTGCCTACGGTCGCTGCATTGCTCAAACGACACCTGCTCAGCCCCAGTGGCACGGATTGGAACCTCAGACCCCCGTTCTCCATCGATAAGCCTAAGTCGCTAAGACGACAGCAGCCGGTGACAGATGCCGCCCTAAACTTTAGGCCGACTTTTATGAGGCGAACTTCACAGAACACACTGAAGTTATGCGATCGCCTGCCCACAAATCCTCAGCAATTTCAGCAAATTCCCCTGGGGGGCTTCGGTTAATCTGGGCTAAGGTTTAAGGGAAAATTGGCTCAGCCATCCATTAGATACCAGGCAAAGTGACTAGATACCAGGCAAAGTGACCTCCGGCAAAATGACCTCCGGCAAAGTATCGTGACGCGGTGCCTTTATCACTGACTTAGAACCTCATCGTAAAGATAAAACTTTACTGAGATAAAAATTTATTTTTAGAGGAGTTCTCAGAATCAAAGATTTTGTGAGGCTAACCGACCTAGTTATCTACTTCCTACCAGCATGCCTATTATATTTTCAAGGGTTGTAGATCTTTTCTTTACAGCCGTACGGCTGATTCAGCACTCAACTTACATCGAGCGCCCATACCGAACAGCGCTGCCCACAGATGCCGGCTTGATACAGCTTCCCGGCAGCTGCGCTGATCTACTGAGCCAAGATAAAGCTCGTGCATTTTTGTTTATATTGGCATCTACCTGACATTCAATATGCTGAGCCAGAACCTTGGAGGCCGATACCATTTGCTATCTCATTTAGGTGGGGGTGGCTTCGGGCAGACTTACCTGGCAGAAGACTGTCATCTACCGGGGCATCCGCGCTGTGTGGTCAAGCAGCTTAAGCCTCGTACAATCGACGGTATTTCTCTGGAAGCCGCTCGCAGACTATTTGATGCTGAGGCCGAGGCGCTGTATCAGTTGGGTAGCCATCCCCAAATTCCCCAGCTAATGGCTCATTTTGAAGAAGATGAGCAGTTTTACCTGGTTCAGGAGCTAATTGAGGGCGCCGTTCTGAGCGATTTGATCACTGACAAGCAGCCCTGGGATGAAGCCCGCACGGCTTATTTAATTACCGATCTGCTAGAAACCCTCAGCGTGGTTCACCGCCATCAGGTGATTCACCGGGACCTTAAGCCCTCTAATCTAATTTTGCGCCATAGCGATCAGCGTCTGGTGCTAATCGATTTTGGTTCAGTTAAACAGGTTAGCACTCAGCCGTTGGAAGTCGAAGGTCAGATGAGCATCACTATCGCAGTGGGCTCGATGGGATATATGCCAAATGAGCAACTCGCGGGGCAGCCGTGTTTGAGCAGCGATATTTATGCCGTTGGTATGCTGGCGATTCAATTGCTGACCGGTATTGAACCCAGGCGACTGTCTAAAGACCCGAAAACCAGTGAAGTAGTTTGGCGCCAGCACGCCACCGTGAGCAGCGATTTCGCCGATTTGATTGACCGGATGGTGCGCTACGATTTTCGTCAGCGATATGATTCGGCGATGGCAGCTCAAGCGGCAATGACAGCCCTGAAACCGCCTTCCATTGTCGATGCTGCTGCCCAGGAGATGCCGCCACCTGTGACAGCTCAGAGCTTGACGCCTGAACGAGCGCCAGCCAACCCTGATGCACTCCAGCCAAGGGTGGCCGATTTGACAACTCTGGCTCCGGCGATGGTCATTGAGAGAAGGGCCAACGCTCTCCAGGCAGATGAGCTGAGTGTGTGGCTGGTGAGAGGAGATGAGCTATTTGCCCAGGGCCGCTATCTGGAGGCCGTTGATTGCTATAGCCGAGTACTGGCAGCGGATGAGCAAAATGGTGTGGTGTGGTTTAAGCAGGGCATGGCCTACGAGAATAGCCAGAACTTTCAGGCCGCAGCCCAAGCGTACGATCGCGTTATTCAGCTTAATCCTGAGGATTATTTAGCCTGGTCTAAAAAAGGCAATGCGCTGCGGCAGTTAAACCGTCACAGCGCCGCCCTATCAGCTTACGAAGAAGTATCGCGGCTGCAGCCCCACAACTACTGGGTGTGGCACGACCGGGGTCAGGTGCTCGAAACCCTAGAGCGGTTCGACGATGCGATCGTCGCCTACGATCGCGCCATTCAGCTTCAGCCCGATTTTCAGGTGGCTCAGAACAGCCGCAGACGAATTTTGCTGCGGCTTCAGCGTGTGGAGCAGCTCTATCAGCTTCGATACTATGACGAAGTGATTACGGCCTGCGATCAGACCCTGCAGGAAAACTCCAAAGATACCCTGGCAGCGCTGATGCGCGGCATGGCCCTAGAAAATTTGGGCCGTTTGCCTGAGGCTGCCCTGTCCTATCACCAGGTAGTCAAGCACCAGCCCAATGACCACGTGGCCTGGTTTAGGCTAGCCGAGGTGCTGATGAAGCTTGATCGAGCCCAGCAGGCCGCGATTGCCTATGGTCAGGTGGTCAGAATCCAGCCTCACAACCACTGGGCCTGCTACCAGTGGGGCCAAATGCTGGAGCGTCAGCATAATTACAAAGCCGCGATCGCCGCTTATAACCAAGCGCTGAAATATAAAGAAGATTTTGAAGCCGGCCTTCAAGCCCGTCAGCGGCTGCTGGATATGCTCCTGGCCACCGCAGCCCAGCCTTCACAAACCCTAGTCTCTCCTCGCTCTAATCAACAGGTAAGCAACGCTCTGTCCCAGTCCTCATCAGCCAGGCGATAGCGATTGTGACTTAAAGCAGTCGTCAGTTCAGTTAGATGAGGCTGCGAGTCAGATGGCTCTTATGCCAACTACTCCAGCAACACCCGGTGCGGTGAGCAATCTGACTAAAGCTATAGGCAGCCGTTGCAAAAAGGATAGCATTGGGTATTCTGAGGCCACATCACCAGCATCTACGGGGTAGGCTAACTTGCTATGGCAGTCGGCGAGAAGATTTGATCCGAGCGGCAAGTCAGTCTTTTACTGTAAGCGGCTTAAGATAAGATGACTCTGCTTCAATAGGGTGGCACTAAAGGCAGAGGTATCATCTGTAGCGATGCCGGTAAACTGCTCGCACAGTCTATACAGGTCAAACATCACCACCTGACTAAAATTTCCTGAATCTGATGCTCTGGATCGCTTAAGTTAAATCAGTAAGTTGAATCAGTAAACCGAGTACTGCTGAGCATCCATCAAAACCGATGTCTTCTCGTATGTTCCAATCGAGCCCTGCTTCGTCGAGCGTTTCGCCAGATAATTTGCCAGATAACTTGCCAGATAACTTGCTTTCCCAAGCGTGCCTCAATAGTTTGGCCGACTTGATCTATATCGTAGATGTCAGGGGGGTTATTCTTTATATCAATCCAACGGGGGCAGCGCTTTTAGGTTACGACATCGACGCAATTGTAGGGCTTCACTTTCTAGATATTTTGATGCCCAGCATGCGACTGCGAGCAGGCCATGCTTTTGCTCAGCTTCTGAGCCGGGGCCAATTGAGCAATACTCAATTTGAGCTGTGTACCCGCAGCGGAGCAGCGGTTCCAATTCAGGTGAACGGACGCCGTTTAATGGTTGACGGGGCGTTTAGGGGCTTTACCGGTGTAGGCCGAGTGATGGATGCTAGCGACGGGGAGAGCAGTTTGAATGCGATCGCACCTAGCCCTGCAGCAGTACCTGCCCGATCAGAATCGTCTAAGCTAGAGCCGACACAATCCAGCGATGAGATCTTTCGGGCCTATATTGAGGCTGCTAATGACATTGTGTACACCCTAGATTTACGAGGAAAATTTACCTTTCTCAACGACTACGGGCTCCAGCTGTTTGGCTATCCAAAGGCGGAGATTTTAGATCGCTACTATCTCGATTTTGTTGCGCCAGAGTCCCAAGAGGCCACTGCGATCGCCTTTGCAGACCTGCTGGAAACGGGAGAGCTGCGCGACTACGAGTTTATTATGGAGCAGGCCGACGGCAACCCAGTATTTCTGGAGGTCAACGGACGGCTTCTCTACCAAGACGGTGAGCTGATTGGCGGTCTGGGCATTGGCCGCGATATCACCGAGCGTAAGCGGGTTGAGCAACAGCTTAAGATGCTCTCTAATGCTCTAGATGCCGCATATGACAGCGCCATTATTACTGATTTAGATGGCATCATTTGCTACGCCAACCAGGCGACTCAACGAGTATTTGGCTACGACCTGTCCGATTTGCTCAACCACAATGTCAGTCGTTTATATCCTGATCCGACCCAGTCGCCCTGGCTAATTGAACAGGCTAAACGAGGGGGATGGAGCGGCCAAGTGATCTGCCAAGACAGAGACGCCTCTATCTTAACGGCGCTTGTCTCCGTCGGCCCCGTGTGTAATGAGTCGGGCGCGGCCACGGCGGTATCGATTATTTACCGGGACATTACCCAACTCGAAAATATTAAAGCAGAGCTGTCCGCCAAAAATCTGGAGCTGCAGCGCGCCAGCCAAATGAAGTCTCTATTTCTGGCCAATATGTCCCATGAACTGCGGACACCGATGACCTCAATTCTGGGCTTTTCTTCGCTGCTGGAGCAGGGGCTATTCGGCCCCCTGAACGAGCGGCAAATGCTCTATGTGCAGCAGATCTATCAAAGCGGCGATCACTTACTAACTCTGATTAACGAGGTGCTCGATCTCTCTAAGATTGAGGCGGGGCAAATGCAGCTTAATCTAGCCCCTGTGGAGCTTGAGAGTTTATGCCATGACGCACTGTCGATGGTGAGCGCCCAAGCAACTGCTAAAAATCTGAGCGTGCATCAAAACCTGTCGTCAGACTTGCCGTCCATCATTGGTGATGAGCTAAGGCTGCGCCAAATGCTGCTCAATTTGCTCTCGAATGCAATCAAATTTTCTGAAGAAGGCTCAGATATTGGCGTGGATATTTACGCCGTTAGCCGTCAACTGTCCATCACCGTCTGGGATCACGGCATCGGTATCCCTCTAGAGCAGCAAAGTCAGCTTTTTCAGCCATTTCAGCAGCTTGACAGCGCCCTTTCCCGTCGTCATGAAGGAACGGGATTGGGGCTGACCCTGACCCGTCACCTGGCTCAGCTTCACGGCGGTGATGTCTCTCTGCGCTCATCGCCGGGAGACGGCAGTCGATTTACCATTTGGCTGCCGCTGAATTCGGCAGCCGTGATCGATAACGGAAAGCCAGCTGTTGAGCTTTCCTCAAACTGCCCACCTGCTGCTCAGCCAGATAGTTCCCGTCTTTCCCTACCGGACACTGCTGAGAATTCGGAAACTCCTAAAGGCATGATTTTAATTGTTGAAGATCACCCGATCAATGCCATTTTGCTGGAGCATATGCTCACCTATTGGGGATACCAAACTGCTCACGTGGTGAATGGGGAAGACACTTTGGACTGGCTCGGGTGTCACCGTCCCGTTCTGATTTTGATGGATATCCATCTGCCTGAGATGGATGGACTGGCGCTGACTCAAAAAATTCGCCAAACCCCTGAATGGCAGGATATTCCAATCGTGGCAACGACGGCTCTGGTGATGGAGGGCGATCGCGATCGCTGCCTAGCCGTTGGCATGCAGGACTATTTGAGTAAGCCCATTAACTCCGTTGATTTGGTTTCTGTGCTGGCTGAGCACACTTGATTTTAAGACTGTCTTGCGATTGGGCTACTAGGAAATACCGCTCTGCTGTCATAATTTTCTGAATTGATATTAGCCTAGAGCTATGGTTCTTTGCTGCTGCCGTCTGTGAGTCTTCTACCGCCTGAACAACCCCAATCTGAGCCGATGGGTCGGGTTCAACTCCTGGCTGCGATGGGTATCACCGCCGTTGTGCTGCTGTTGATTTCTCGATTCTGGCTGCTGTTTGACTCAGTTGCCCCCTTACCGCTGACTTGGCAGCCCAACCATCTGCTCTACGGTCTGGGACTTGGGGGGGCTATTATTCTGGCAAGTACCTTGGTGTATCAGGTGTGGCCCGCCTACCGCCGCAGCGCCAATTTTTACCTCAGCTTTGTCCTCAATCCTTTACTGGTGGCAGACCTGATTTGGATGGGGCTGCTGCCAGGGCTGAGCGAAGAGCTGCTGTTCCGAGGCGTTATGCTGCCGGCCTTGGGGCTTAATCTCAACGGCATTATTTTTTCTTCGCTGTGCTTTGGTGTGCTGCATATGAGCAGTCTGCAGCAGTGGCCCTACGTCATATGGGCCACTGCCGTGGGTTTAAGTTTGGGGTGGGCGGCAGTGGATACGGGAAATCTGCTGGTGCCAATTGTGGCTCATATCACGGCTAACTTAGTGTCATCGCTGCTGTGGAAGATCCGGCAAATACGCTCTGCTTGAGTCAGATGGCAATCTGCTGATGGACTCGCAGTCTCTTCCTAATCGTCCCTTCTGGCAGAATCTACCTGCAGGCGGTGAGCCTCTAAGTCTTTGGGCGCTATAGTTCAATTGAGTATCACATGGCACTGATCGCGCTGGAAATTTTATGGCAAAGGAAAAAGTTGCTCTGGTGACGGGCGCTAACCGAGGGCTGGGGTTTGAAACAGCCCGTCAGCTTGCAAAAAGCGGAATAACGGTTATTTTGGGCAGCCGCGATGCGGATAAGGGGCAGCAGGCCGCCGATCAACTGCGGCAGCAGGGATTAGAGGTATTGGCCCATCAGCTCTCGGTAACCGATATCGGCAGTATAAAAATTTCCAAGCAGCTGATCGAGGATCAGTTTGGACGGCTGGATGTGCTGATTAACAATGCTGGTATCTATCCCGACGCTAGCAGCGGCAGCATTCTCTCTAGCGATATCGGAACCATTAGGACGGCAATGGAGACCAATCTCTACGGCGCGATCGCGATGATTCAGGTTATGGTGCCCCTAATGCAGTTCCACAATTACGGACGCATTGTCAATGTATCGTCGGGGATGGGTCAGCTATCAGATATGGGCGGTGGCTCAACGGCGTATCGGTTGACTAAGGTAGGGCTTAACGGCGTAACCCGAATTTTGGCTGCGGAGCTGGCAGAGACCAATATCAAAGTGAATTCAGTTTGCCCGGGTTGGGTCAAAACAGATATGGGTGGCCCCAACGCCAGCCGCAGCTTAGAAGAGGGAGCCGACACCATTGCCTGGCTCGCTATGCTGCCCGACGATGGCCCCAGCGGACTATTTTGGCGCGATCGCGCTCCTATTGCCTGGTGACTTATCTCTACTCCCACTCAATGGTGCCAGGGGGCTTAGAGGTGATGTCATATACGACTCGATTGACCCCTTTGACCTCATTTACCATACGATTAGACATGATTTCGAGCAAATCGTAAGGCACCCGCGACCAGTCGGCGGTCATGCCGTCTTCACTGGCAATTAGGCGCAGTACAACGGGATGGGCATAGGTGCGCTGATCGCCCATAACGCCAACGCTGCGGATGGGCAACAGCACCGCAAACGCCTGCCAAAAGTCGTTGTATATGCCCTGCTTTTGAATTTCGTCTCGCACTACAAAATCAGCGTCTCTGAGAATATTAAGCCGCTCGGCGGTAACTTCGCCAATAATGCGAATGGCAAGGCCAGGGCCGGGGAAAGGATGCCGGCGGACAATTTCCTCCGGTAGACCAATGGAGATCCCCACTTTGCGAACCTCATCTTTAAAGAGCTTGCGCAGTGGTTCTATTAGCTTAAACTGCAGATCTTTTGGCAGTCCGCCGACGTTGTGGTGGCTCTTAATTTTAACGGCGACTCGCTCCCCGGTTTTGGGATCGACATTGGTATCTGCCGATTCGATTACATCGGGGTAGAGAGTGCCCTGGGCCAAATAGTCGAAGGGGCCTAAACGCTTGGACTCTTCTTCAAACACCCGAATAAATTCGTGCCCGATTCGTTTGCGCTTTTCTTCTGGATCGGTAACGCCTGCAAT
>JBCDFX010000120.1:0-10201 GCA_039177155.1 Cyanobacteria bacterium P01_H01_bin.119 | reverse complement strand
TGCTTTAGAAAATCTTCTAAGGTTGAGCGCAGCAGGGTGCCCTTGGGTGTCCACAGCGGTAACCCCGGCCCCACATCATCGGCAAATAAAAATAAATCGAGTTCGCGACCCAGCTTACGGTGATCGCGGCGTTTGGCCTCCTCGCGGCGGCGCTGGTACTCTTGCAGTTGCTCTGGTGTTTCCCAGGCGATGCCATAGATGCGCTGAAGCTGAACATTGTTCTCATCGCCGCGCCAGTAGGCGCCGGCCACGCTTTCAAGGGCAAATGCCTTGGGATTAAGAGCCGCTGTGGTTTCAACATGGGGACCGGCACACAGATCCCACCACTCTTCGCCAATGCGATAAATCACAACCGGATCGGCCTGCTCGGCTAAAACCTCAAGCCGGTAGGACTGCCCCAGTGCTTCAATGCGCCGCTCGGCCTCCCCTCGGCTGACATCCTCTCGGACAACAGGCAAACCTTTTTTAACGATTTTGACCATTTCCTTTTTAATCGCCTTTAGGTCTGTTTCAGCGAAAGGGGTAGGACTGGCAAAGTCGTAATAAAATCCGGAGTCGCTGGAGGTGCCAGTGGTGGCCTGAGCCTTTGGGAAAAGCCGCTGGACAGCCATAGCCATCACGTGGGAGAACGTATTGCGAATGCGCTTTAAGCTATCCGATTCGTCTATACGAGGAAGATAGATTTTGACTGACTCGTCTTGAGACATGGGCGTTCCAAAGGGATTCGGTAAGACAACCGTGGACGACAGTAATTGTGGGCAATGACTGGCTGTGGGCACCTGGCATAGGCTTTGTCCCAAAGCATGACACAATCCTTTCCCAAGTCTAAAGCGATAAGTCTTAAAGGAGATAGAGACACACTATTCGAGCTTTGAATTACAGCCTTAACTAGCGTACTGATGGCACTGAGTATCGCTGAGATTTGGCCAATAGCAATCTGGACGTCCAGCTTTGACCTTCTTACCCAACTGGACTGCTACACCACCTGAACCGATCTGGGCCGCTGGCTCGATTTAGCGCTAAGCTGAGCATATATGCCCATTACTTCATTATTCTTATCACCGACCCATTGAGTATTCACTATGGCAACTCATGAAACCTCTCAAGCCAGTATTCAAGGTTCCCTGTCCGATCGAGAGTTGCAGATTGTGGAACTGGTAGCAGCAGGACTCACCAATCAAGAAATTTCAGAGCAGCTTGAAATCAGCAAGCGAACGGTGGACAATCACGTCAGCAATATTTTGACCAAAACTGCAACCGGAAATCGCGTCGCCCTGGTGCGCTGGGCGCTGCAGTGGGGTAAGGTCTGCATTGATGATGTAAATTGCTGCACTTTACCGGGTTCTGAAAGAGACGATTAGATTTAACAGCTTTGTAGCCTTACAGAACAGGGCAGATTAAACCGTCGGAAGATTTGAAAAGCTGCGTTGGGGATGAATCTGGTGCGACCGAGCCATGCATTAAGCCATGAATACTGAATCAAATCGTCAGCAACCTGAAGAAGATGCGATCGCGCCCCCATCTTCTCGACCCGATACTGGCCAATCTGACGCTGGCCAATCTAACTCTGGTAGCGCCGATGATGTAGAGGCTATGGCTTCGTCAGCGGCGACTGAGGAAAAGCCTCGGTGGCTGCAGTATCAGCTCCGCTGTCCCCAACTGCCCTTAGCGGTTTACCGGGAGGTGGCCACTCACTTACGTCAGCTTGACGCGGTTGAAACGGGGCTACTGCCCCAAACCTCAACGGAGTTTGACTATTTACAAAGTCAGGTGGGGGGGCTGTGGGTGCGCTATCTCGAAGTCAACGCAGAGACCTGCCAGCGACAGATTGAGGCTATTCTGGAATATTACGGGGAGCGCTATCGCCCCTGGGAGACCATTAACCGTCAGTAGGCGCGATCGCTATTGACGCGAAATTTACGAGCGCGAAATTTACGAGCACAAATCGACATAGATGGGTAGCTTGCAATCACTTAAAGGGACGGCAGATATTCTGCCCATGCCTCAATATGACAAAAGCGAGTTGCAGACGGCGGCAGTGGCCGTATGGCAACAGGTGGAAGCCACCGCACGGCAGGTGCTAGCCCGCGCCGCTTACCAAGAGATTCGCACCCCGATTTTTGAGCCAACGCCCCTATTTGAGCGCGGCATTGGCGAGGCAACCGATGTGGTCGGCAAGGAGATGTATACCTTTCGCGATCGCGGCGATCGCTCCGTTACCCTGCGCCCAGAAAACACCGCTGGCGTTGCGCGGGCCTATATTCAGCATAAGCTCGACACTCAGGGGAGCCTGCAGCGGCTGTGGTATACCGGGCCGATGTTTCGCTATGAGCGCCCCCAAAAGGGTCGCCAGCGACAGTTTCACCAGCTTGGGGTTGAGGTGCTGGGCAGCCGCGACCCCCGCGCCGATGTTGAAGTGATTACTATTGCCACCGATATTTTGAAGGCGTTGGGGCTGAAGGATTTGACCTTTTATCTTAATTCTGTGGGCAATCCCAGCGATCGCCAGCGCTACCGTGAAGCCCTGGTCGCCTATCTCACCCCTTACCGAGCCGATCTCGACAAAGACTCCCAGGATCGTTTGACCCGCAATCCTCTCAGAATCTTAGACAGCAAGGACGAAACAACTCAAGCGATCGCCCAAAAGGCACCCAGCATCCTAGACTATCTCTGCGACGACTCTCAGCAACACTTCGATGCGGTGCAGCAGCTACTCAGCGATCTGGGCATTACCTACACCCTCAATCCCCGTCTTGTCCGCGGCCTCGACTACTATACCCACACCGCCTTTGAAATTCAGTCTGCCGACTTGGGGGCACAGGCCACCGTCTGCGGCGGCGGTCGCTACGATGGATTAATCAAACAGCTGGGTGGGCCAGAGACGGCAGCCGTAGGCTGGGCAATGGGACTAGAGCGATTGACCCTACTGGTGCAGCAGCTCCAAGATTTAGCGTCCACATCTATAGATTTTTATATCGTGTCACGGGGCAAACCCGCCGAGGCCCAATCCAGCAGACTGGCCTACCAACTTCGGCAGGTGGGGTTTGCCGTTGAAACAGATTTGAGCGGCTCTGCCTTTGGTAAGCAGTTTAAACGGGCCGACCGAAGCGGGGCCAGAGCCTGTTTGATCCTGGGTGATGCTGAAGCAGACAACGGCACCGTACAAATCAAATGGCTTGCCACGGGCGAACAAACCGAATGGCCGCAGCAAGATTTGTTTAATCAGGCAGCCGCGCTTAAACAGCGCCTTAATCAAACAGAGTGTCTTACCTAATGTCGGTTAAGCGGAGTCGTTGTTAACCACAAATCAATCACTGAAAGATCGAAGCAATCTGACCCAAGCTATATCCATAGCAACGTAGAAAGCATAGGCGCGATCGCACAACACTTGATTTAAGACTAAGCGGTCAATCCAAAGGACGCCAATCCCCTGCCAAAATAAATGCTGCCCAGTAGTACGGATGGCTATACTGCCCGCCTTGCTCAATCATCTCTAGCTGTACCTCCCGCAGCGCTTCACTGCGGCCCATGTCCGCCGTCAGCTTTTCGTAGTACCGGGCCATCAGGCTCTGAGTGCCAAAGTCGCTGACTTGCCACAGGCTCATGAGCTGAGTTTCTGCACCGGCCAAGGCAAAGGCCCGCCGCAGTCCATAAACCCCCTCACCATTGGCAATATCCCCCAGCCCGGTTTCGCAGGCGGAGAGCACCACAAGCTGGGTGCCAAACAAATTCAGATTGGCAGCTTCTAAAGCCGTGAGCACCCCGTCTTCGCTGCCGCTGCTGCGGGTGTTAAAGCCAGCGAGGGCCAGGCCGGAGCGCAGGAGCGGATTTTCGACTGGGACGCCTGTGGGTGGAGAGAGAGGGCTATCGGCACCGATGACGCCGATGCCGCGACTATTCGGATCGGGGCGCTCCACATCTTGCAAAAAGAAGCCGTGGGTGGCGATATGGAGGATGCGGGGCGCTTCAATTTGCTTAAGGGCGTTTTCGGTGGCGTCGGCTTCAGTGAGGATAGTGGCGTTGGGCAGTAGCGGACGGATGGCGTCAGCTTCGGCGGCGGTGCCGGGTAGGGGGCCGACTTGGAGCCCTTCGACTCCGCTCAGGGCACGTTCACTTTCGACTCCGCTCAGGGCGCGCCCATTTCCGTTTTGACTCAAAGACTGCTCTGTCTCAGATTCTTCGGGGATGAACCCTGAGCGGAGTCGAAGGGTGGCGGTTTCGTAGTCAGGGTTGGCGAGGATAACGGCGGGTTGAATGCTGGGGCCAACCAGGCCAAATTTGAGCAGATCGCGACCGGAGCTAAGGTAGCTGATTTGGTAGCGCTGCACCAGGTAGTCGCCGCCTGCTTCGGGCTGGAGGGCCTCAAAGGGGAGGCGGTTGAGCTGACTGTCGGGTGAGATCAGCAGGTGATCGACATCTTGCAAGTGGGGGGCGAGTGGATCGAAGACGAGGGTCTTGATGTTTTCGGTGACCCGTTCGACGACATCGGGACGGATGGCAGGAGAAGCATTGGTGCGCTGGAGGTCAGCAGCGGGGTCTTGCAGAAGGCGGGTGAAGGACTCGATGGCGAGGTCGATTTCGGCGGCAGGGCCGAGGTCGATGGCTTGGATAGTGCCGTTGGGGAAGATGAGGTAGGCGGCGTAGCGGGGAGTGCCCCAAGGATTTTGTGAGTTGCTGGCGTCAAAAGGCTGATAGCGCACATACTCAACCAGCACGCCATTAGCGGGAATCTGCGTCTGCACCGCCTCGATTTCAATCGGTTGAGCCTCTGCTCGGAAAAGGGCGCTGCGCTGGGCCAGGGTCTTTTCTAGGTCACTGGCGTCAGTCTCTAGAGCTGTAAGCTGCTGTTGATATTGCTCTGGAGGTAGGTTGGCGGGGGGATTGAAGGTAAGGGTAGCGAGCTGCTGCCGTACAGTCACCAACTCATCGAGCACGACTTGGTCTTCTGGTCTTAAGTTTTGGCGCAGCCGTCGCAGACTGTTGCTGCCCGCATCCAGCAGGCGACCTTTGCGGCGCAGCAGCGTCGTGATGCCGAGAAGCTGAGCCTCAGGTGCTTCCAGCGAGAAAGAAACGGCTTGATTTGTCGTGCCTGAGAGGGTCGCCCCATAGCTTTGCCGCTGAGCGTCAGTGAGCGTTGCCAGATTGACCTCAAAGTTCCACTCTTCAACATCCAAGCCTTCCTGAAAGAAGCGAACCGTCTGAGCCATATCTCCCTGAGCTTGGTACAGCCCTGCCAAGTTGTTGAGGCTAGTGGCCACATCGGGATGGCGATCGCCGAGCTGTTCGCGGAGAATGGCCAGGGACTCTTGGTAGCGGGGTTCGGCCTCGCCGTAGCGGCCCTGAAGTCGGTACAGCCCTGCCAAGTTGTTGAGGCTGGTGGCGACACTGGGATGGCGATTGCCGAGTTGTTCACGCCGAATGGCCAGGGACTCCTGATAGCGGGGTTCGGCCTCGTCGTAGCGACCCTGAGCCTCGTACAGCCCTGCCAGGTTGTTGAGGCTGGTGGCGACACTGGGATGGCGATTGCCGAGTTGTTCACGCCGAATGGCCAGGGACTCTTGATAGCGGGGTTCGGCCTCGCCGTAGCGGCCCTGAGCCTCGTACAGCACTGCCAGATTGTTGAGGCTGGTGGCGACACTGGGATGGCGATCGCCGAGCTGTTCGCGGTAAATGGCCAGGGACTCTTGATAGCGAGGTTCGGCCTCGCCGTAGCGGCCCTGAGCCTCGTACAGCAATGCCAGATTGTTGAGGCTGGTGGCCACATCGGGATGGCGATCGCCGAGCTGTTCGCGGAGAATGGCCAGCGACTCTTGGTGGAGGGGTTCGGCCTCGCCGTAGCGGCCCTGAAGTCGGTACAGCCCTGCCAGGTTGTTGAGGCTGGTGGCGACGCTGGGATGGCGATCGCCGAGCTGTTCGCGCCGAATGGTCAGGGACTCTTGGTAGAGCAGTTCGGCCTCACCGTAGCGGCCCTGAAGTCGGTACAGCTCTGCCAGGTTGTTGAGGCTGGTGGCGACACTGGGATGACGATCGCCAAGCTGTTCGCGGAGAATGGCCAGGGACTCTTGGTAGCGAGGTTCGGCCTCGCCGTAGCGTCCCTGAGCCTGGTATAGCGCTGCCAGGTTGTTAAGGCTTTGGGCCACATCGGGATGGCGATCGCCGAGCTGTTCGCGGAGAATGGCCAGGGACTCTTGATGTAGGGGTTCGGCCTCGCCGTAGCGGCCTTGAAGTTGGTACAGCGCTGCCAGGTTGTTGAGGCTGGTGGCGACACTGGGATGGCGATCGCCGAGCTGTTCGCGCCGAATGGTCAGGGACTCTTGGTGGAGGGGTTCGGCCTCGCTGTAGCGGCCCTGAGCCTTGTACAGCTCTGCCAGGTTATTAAGGCTTTGGGCCACATCGGGATGATTTTGGCCCAACTGCTCTTGTCGAATAGCGAGAACTTCTTCGGCCAAAGGAATGGCTTCTTGGTATCGTCCGGCTCGGTAAAGCTCAATGACTCGCCGATTGAGAGTGGCCGCTCGCTCTAATGAGTCTTGAGTTTGGTCAGACGGCGATGTTTGCGCCCAAAGCGCCTCCTGGAGAAGGCTCGGCGCGTATCCCCCCAGCCACAACCCGGCTATAGCCATTCCCACTAGCCAACCGCGTCTTGCCATTGCGTCTGTGTCCTTTCGCCCGACATACCGACATATATCTGAACGCTGACAGCATATTCAGTTTTAGGCCAAAAGAGTCGGCTAAAACAAATCAGCTACCCGCACTTTGCACCCAACCTGCGCCACAGTCACAGCCTCACCCGTGCCATAAATCTCAACCAGACCATATCCCCAGCCGTAAACTCCTTCCTCCACTTCAACTGGCTGCTGGTAAACCTCTAGCTGCTGAGCGACCAAATTCACAATCCAATACTCCGCAACCCCAGCCTTGGCATACAGACTCCCCTTCGTCTCCCGGTCATAGCTCAACGAAGAATCCGCCACCTCCACAATTAGCGCTGCCACTGTTGGATGGGCCGTCGCATAATCGCGGATGCTGCCGGGCACTACTGCCACATCGGGTTCAGGTTCAGAGATATCGCTAATCACAAACGGCTTTTGCTGCCGAATATAGTAGCCGTCGCCAAAGGCCATCTTTAGGGCCTCGTGAACTAAATCAACCGCAACAGCATGGGGACTTTTCATCGCGGCCATATCAATCACCTGCCCCTCAATTAGCTCGACCCGCCGCCCATCAAAAAAATTGAGCGCTGCCATGCGGTGATACTCAGCGCGAGTCCAGATGTGGACTTGGGGAGCAGTGGAGAGGGACATGGCTTGATCAATCACTCCTGAGGGGTAGCACTGCGTTTGCCTAACAGCTTATCTCGCAGGTTTTTAATGCGATCGCGATACTGAGCTGCTTCCTCAAACTGAAGATTTTTGGCTGACTCTTTCATCTGCTTTTCAAGCTGGCCGATCAGTTCTGGAATATCTTCGAGGGGCAGATCGTCGCTGTGTTCGTAGACTTCTTCTAGCTCTTGGGCGTTGAGCTTACGGGACACCTCCAGGAAGGACAAAATGGCGTTTTTATTGCGGCGAATAATAGGCTTAGGAACGATGCCGTGCTCTTTATTGTGGGCCAATTGAATAGCGCGGCGGCGCTCGGTTTCGTCGATCGCTTTGGCCATGCTGTCTGTCAGGTTATCGGCATACAAAATCGCCTGGCCCTGGACATGCCGCGCCGCCCTGCCAATGGTTTGAATCAGCGATCGCTCCGCCCGCAAAAACCCTTCTTTATCGGCATCCAAAATCGCGACCAGGGACACTTCCGGTAAGTCCAATCCTTCCCGCAGCAGGTTTACCCCCACCAGCACGTCAAAGTTGCCGTCCCGCAGGTCTTGAATAATTTCTATTCGCTCAATGGAGTGAATTTCTGAGTGCAGGTAGCGCACCCGCACATCGTGCTCGTCAAGATATTCCGTCAAATCTTCTGCCATGCGCTTGGTCAGAGTGGTGACTAGAGTGCGCTCCTGGCGCAGCACCCGCTGCTTAATTTCCCCCAGCAGATCGTCGATCTGTCCATCTGTAGGCCGCACAAAAATCTCTGGATCAACCACGCCGGTGGGACGAATCACCTGTTCAGCGACATAGCCTGTCCCTTCTCGGTAGCGTTTTTTCTCGTCTTTTTTCTTGCCCTTGCCTTTGAGTTCAATATCAAACTCGCCGTGGCTTTGCTCAAACTCCCATTCTCCTGGCGTGGCTGAGACAAAGATGCACTGGTTTACCTTGTCCCAAAACTCTTCGGCTTTAAGGGGGCGGTTGTCGGCAGCACTGGGTAACCGAAAACCATGGTCAATTAGCACCATTTTGCGGCTGCGATCGCCGTTGTACATGGCGTGAATCTGGGGAATGGTGACGTGGGACTCATCAATCACCAGCAGCCAGTCTTTCGGAAAATAGTCGAGCAGGCACTCTGGCGGCGATCCGGCGAGGCGTCCTGCTAAGTGACGGGCGTAGTTTTCCACGCCGTTGCAGTAGCCCACTTCCCGCAGCATTTCTAGGTCGTAGCGGGTACGCTGCTCCAGCCGCTGGGCCTCTAGCAGCTTGCCTTCTTTTTCTAAAAATTCAAGCTGCTCTTTTAGCTCTTGGGTAATGGCTTCGCAGGCGGCTTCCAGCTTGTCATCTGGGGTCACAAAGTGGCGAGCCGGATACACGTTCAGCGCTTCCATACTCTGCAACGTCGAGCCAGTGATGGGGTCAACGTAGCGAATGGCGTCAATCTCATCGCCAAAAAATTCTACTCGAATAATTCGGTCTTCATAGGCGGGGCCGATTTCTAGCACGTCCCCTTTAACCCGGAAGCGTCCCCGACCCAGGTCAATATCGTTGCGGGTGTACTGCACCGAGGCCAAATCCCGCAGCACCTGGCGCTGGTTCACCTCCATGCCCACCCGCAGGGGAATAGACGCCTTGAGATATTCCGAGGGAATCCCCAGACCATAGATGCAGCTAATGGAAGCCACCACAATCACGTCTTTGCGCTCAAACAGCGATCGCGTCGCTGAGTGCCGCAGCATATCAATTTCTTCGTTAATTGACGCGGTTTTGGCGATATAGGTATCGGTAACGGGGACGTAGGCTTCCGGCTGGTAATAGTCGTAATAGCTGATGAAATATTCCACCGCATTCTCCGGGAAAAACTCCCGTAGCTCATTACAGAGCTGGGCCGCTAAGGTTTTGTTATGGGCCAGCACCAAGGTGGGTCGCCCCACATTTTGAACGACCCGAGCGATGGTATGGGTTTTGCCGGTTCCGGTGGCTCCCCGCAGCGTTTGATATTGATGACCCTTTTCCACAAATTGGGTCAAAGATTTAATTGCTTTGGGCTGATCGCCTGTGGGTTCAAAGGGGGCTTGGATGTTAAATGAGGCCATAGATGGGTGGAGGGAGTTGGGGTAGCCAGCTCCTTATACTATGCCGAATTTTTTAGCGGCCTGGGCATTGATAATCAAGAGAAAACCGCTGCTCTGGCTAAGCCAAGGCAGCGGTAGCAGATGTAGAGAGCATAACGGGCAAAGACTAAGGGCTAGGGGATGTTATTAGTGAGCTGTTGGCAGCTTGCAAGGTAAGATTTAAAGCCCCTAGTCGATGCTTTTGGGCGGACGTAGCAAGGCTCATCCTTCAGTTTTGCTGACAGCTGAGGGCACGCCCTAGTCTCCATAAATGCGACATTCAAGGGCATCAGGATTTTCTTCGCAGTAGCGTTCAAAAGCGGATTTTGGGGTGGGCTGGTGACGCATGCAGGCCCGCAGTTCTTCAACGGTTTCCCAGGCGAGTACGGTTTCGATCGTGCCAATGCCTTGAATTTGGGTCAGACGACGAGCATGTTCAAGGGCCGCCTGTAGCCGGTTATCAGTGCCATTTTTTGAGAACTTAAGCCGAGTAGGAGCCGACGGAAGTTGAGCGGTTACGGTATGCATTTTGGTGACCTCAGTGATGGGTTTTAAGAGATAGATGCTTAACAGAGAGATAAATGCTTAACTGATTTCACTTTATTCATAAATCAATTAAATGACAATAGAATTAATTTATAAGTTTTTAATATGACTTATGAGTTTTGCTTAGCCCCTGCTAAGAGCTGTCAATCGCCAACTGATAACAGCCTGTGTCGCAAGATTTGCAGTCCTTGGCCCATATTTTCGGGCGGGCGTGAACAGGCTTATACCTTG
>JBCDFX010000119.1:0-10208 GCA_039177155.1 Cyanobacteria bacterium P01_H01_bin.119 | reverse complement strand
TATTTTTTTGCCCCCTAGCCGTTGCCCGGCGCAGCGATCGCAGATTTCGCTCTAATATATCGGCATCGACAGCGCGATCGCCGTAGCGCCAGCCGACATAGGCTCGGGTAATAGTTTCTACCGCCTTAATCTGAGCTTGGGGCTTACGATGCCGAGTCCACTGCTGCTGCACGGTTTGCAAATATTCAAAGGGAGTTTGGTGCGGTCGTTTCACCACCCCTTGAACCGCCAGAGCTGTAAGCATTTGCTGATAGAGTCGCTCTGGCAGCGGCAACTGCTGAAGACGGTATCGCCGCCGCCAGTGCCCCCAGCCCTGCCACAGCAGCCACAGCCCAAAGGCAAATCCAACAGCGATCGCCAACAGCACTAACGCGCCAATCCATCCCCGTCGCAGCAGCCCCGATACCCAGGCAATAATGCGGATACCCTGAGCGCCCAGCCAGCTCAAAATGCCATTGATGCCTCCCACCAACGGAGACGGCAGCCAGCCCGCAACCCAGTTCCAAAATCGTCGCAGGGTGCTGAAGGTTTGGTAATCCTCAATGCTAGGCGGTATCAGCGGATGGCCCGGAATAGGATCAAAGGCGAACCAGCCATACCTGGGAAAAAACACCTCGGTCATGGCAAAGGCATCGGTGTTACGCACAACATAAAAACCGGTAAACGGGTTAAATTCGCCAGGGGAAAAGCCGACGCTCAAGCGGGCCGGAATCCCGAGGGTGCGCAGCATAATCGTCAGCGCTGTAGAAAAGTGGTCGGCGTACCCTCCTTCGTACTGAAATAAAAACGCTTCGACCAGGTCATCATCCTCGCTAAAGAACGGCAGTTCTGGCCGCAGGCTGTACTGCTGTTTCAGGCTTTGGGCTAAAAACAGCGCCTGTTCATAGGGATTAGTCAGCGGCTGGGGCGACTTGGCCAGCAGCGCCTCAGCTTGGGCTCGAATGCGATCGCGGCTGTCTTCCGGTACCTGTAAATAAATAGACTCAATGGGGCTGGGATAGTCGGTGCCCGCCTGGCCTAAGATGCTGCGATCGCGGTACGGCACTTCTGAAATCACAGTGTAGGTAATGCCCTCTGTTAGGGGGAGCGGCGCTCGCAGGGCACCTTCAGCATCAAATGCAATTTCTGTCAAAGGGAAATAGAGTTCTCTGGGGCGGTACAAAGCTGGAATCAGATTTGGCATCTCAGAGACCAGCGTATAGGTTTGGATAATCTCGCGATCGCGGTTTAACCAGGGAATCCGCGGCAGCAAAATTTGATAAGAAAGACTCGATCGATTTAGGGTCAGGGCTTCATCGTTACGCGACACTTCCCAGCCCTGACCCGTATAGCGATCAAAAGCCATCACCCGCCAAATACCCTCCGCTTGAGATCGCACGCGCATCACGACTTGAGGCGTTAACTCTCCCCGCAGGTTTTGATTAATCCGCTGATTAAAGCCGTAATAAAAGGTTTCATCCATTTGCCCCGGCCCCTGCGCGGCGGCGCTGCCGCTGCCCTGAATGCCGCTGCCGTTTTCGCCGCCGCCAGCGCCATCCTCATCGGCGGAGTCGCCGCTGACATAGCCGGGGTTAATCACCAGGCTGTTGTCAAAGCTTCCCTCAAAGTCCAGACTGCCGCTGACCGGAAAGTTGCGAATCTGATACCCCGGCAGACGGGGCAGGGCCGCAAAAATAACTAAGCCCAGGGCCAGGGTGACCCCCAACATCGCTCCCAGCCGCCGCCAGGACAGTTGAGCTGGAATTTGCCAAGCGCTAGCCACCAGCCCCAGCCTGGAGCGATAGTCGAGTACTAGCACCGGCAGCGCGATCGCTAAAAACATCAGCAGCAGCGGCGCAAAGGCCAAGGTTTGGCTAATGGTGGCCGCTACCCCCAGCAAAATCAGCCCGATCATCATCGAGTAGCCCAGATCTTTGCGGCGGGGCAAATCATAGCTGTGGAGCACCTGTAGCTGCACCAGCAGCTCCGCAAGCACAATTCGGGTGTCGCCCGGTTGACCGATTAGCCGGCTAAAAAACATCCCTAGCGCCAGCAGCATGCCCAAAGCGATCGCAAATTTAATTGCAATATTGCGCTGGGAGCGCCGCTGCCAGCTGACATACGCCCCCAGAGCGCTGAGGGGGATAGCCACTAAATTGAGCCAGGAGGCGCGGGTGACCCCCGCCGCCGCCACCGCTAAAGAGCAAATTCCCAGGGTCACCAGAGCCTGCACCAAAATCCGCAGCAGCAAAGACTCCTCTGGTCCCATTTTTTGGGCCGCGAGCTGCGATCGCTTCACGGCTTGCTGCCAAGAGCGGAACTGGGGTAAACGAAAGCGGCTAGCAGCCATAGGCCTCCTGCATAACGTCAGATTGCCTTTATGCTAGCCTGCTAAGCTCTGTCTAAGCCGTAACCGTCAGGGCGTAGGTGAGCGGATCAACCGTATCGCCCCTAAGCTGAATTTTTAGGGTGTAAATTTGATTGACACCGGGCTCGTCAATCCCCAAGCTGAGATAGCCCGCTGCAGCGCGCTGAGCCGCTGCGGCCATCTCCGCCCCCTGAAGCTGCACATTGCCCGCTGCCGGCAGATAAATCCTCAGATTTAGCCGGGTCGGCTGCTCTGGGTGGTAGTCAGCCGTTAGCCCAACGGGGCCCTGATCGCTCTGCCAAGTGCGCTGTTGACTGGGTTGGCTGGGAGAGACTTCCAAACTCAGATGACTCAGCATTTCTTGGGCAGCCAGCATGGTCAGAGCGACCTGCTGGTGAGGATTTGCGCCATCGTAGTCTGCGGGCAGATTGGCCATAGGCGATGCTGCACCCCGCACCGGACTGGCACTGGCCAGCACCATGGTTGCAACCTGGTTTAGGGTTTCGGGCTGCGGCGGAAATAAAGCCTCAACTGATTTGATCAGCTTTACCCCTGCCTGCAGGGAAGTCGCGGCGACGCGCTGGGCCTGCCCAAATAGCTGCGCCAGTACCGCATCGGGCAGACGAGTGGGTAAGTTGAGCGATCGCAGATGGGCCATCCAAACCGTTTCCGGCGTGCTGGAGGTCGAAAGATTTACAGGATACTCCTGAATCTCACTCTCCCACGGAAAGAGTGGCGGATGGTGTTCAATTTCGGTTTGCAGTTTGCGCTTTAGCAGCGCCTGAAATCGGTCTTGCACAGCGGGTATGTCTCCCAAATCAAAGAATGAATCAATCGTGATGGCTGAATCAGGCTGGCTTAGCTCTGA
The DNA here is from genome assembly GCA_039177155.1 of Cyanobacteria bacterium P01_H01_bin.119. Taxonomy (GTDB): domain Bacteria; phylum Cyanobacteriota; class Cyanobacteriia; order Phormidesmidales; family Phormidesmidaceae; genus JBCBZT01. The sequence continues at coordinate 6,993 of JBCDFX010000119.1, read as the reverse complement.
CGGAGCAGTATTGGCCCCTGTAGAAATGGGCAAATTCAAGCCCTCCTCGCCCGGCTCTCCCAGCGGAGGCGTCGAAAATGGGGCATAAGGAGGAGTAGCTGACGATACGCTAGCCTGAGAATCGTTCCCTGATGGTAAACTCACACTGTCCCCTGATAATAATGAATCGCTTGGATTCTGCAAAAGCTGCAAAATTAAGCGTTGAATCGTTTCTAGCTCATTATTCATCAGGTGATTCTCCCAGTCCGGATAGTTTTATCAGGCTGATCTTGACCCGGTCTTTGGCGTGGCTTCAGCGTCTATGGATTGAGCACTTAAAACTAAAAATTGGAATCAGGGATTGCGTAAATTCCAAGCCTGCTCTAGCAGTTCAGCCCACTGCTTATTCATTTGAGTACTGGTTAGCCCCATTATCCGAGCAATGTCTGCCTCGCTCATGCCCTGATGCTTTAAATCTAGCAGCTTGGCTTGCCTAGGGGTAAGCATCTGCTGAAGAGTTTCCCACTGCTGGGCTGTTAGCCCCAGATTTCGCTCCAGATCTGCCTCTAGCCACTCGTGAACCAGCTCCCATTCATGGCTTAAGGCAAAGCGCAGCAGATGGTACTTAAACCTCTGCTGCAAATAATCCCGCTGGCGCGGGGTCAAATCGAGCAGGGCTTCGATATCCTGCGTGGGCAAATCGAGCAGCCGCAGGGTAAAGTATTCGGCGCAGTCTTCCTGTTTACGCTCTTTTAGGTAAGTCATCAACGCTTCGACCACTTGCCCCCGGAGAGAATCTTCTGGCAGTTCATTGCCTTGAGCGACAAGCTGCTCTCGCAGGCGCTGGCTTGGGGGCTGCCCGGCATCCCCATCGCTGCTGGGGCTTTCGGTTGCTTGTTCAATATCAACCAGCGTTTCCCGGGGCTGCTGTTTTGAAAACGTTTGCGCTCTTAGGATAATAAGCTGCTGTCCCCGGCGCCGAGGTAACGGAATTCGCCGTTTACCATAGCGTTCGGTAAAGGCCATATATTCTGACAGTTCCAAGAGGGTGCGGGGCTGATAGGTTTCCGCCAGTTGATTTTCCCGACGAAAAGCGTTGACCGCCTCGACATAAAAGCCTTGAAGAAAATCTTCGATTAGCGTTAGGCGGGCTTGATAGCTGGCCTGGCTCTGGGTTGGACTAATGTACCGGTAGACAATGGCGCTCAACGTGCTGTGCAGCTCAATGCGGCCTTGATGGGAGCCCAGATTGTAGTATTTGAGACAGCGCTCCAAACGGTGTTTAGCCAGACTCATTGCCCAGGTTTCAACCTCACCTGAATCCTGAATTCGCTGACTTTCTTGGCAAATACGTGCCACTTCCTGGTCCAGTCGCCCGGCTACTTCCTGACAGTTTTTCTCAGACGAGCGGGTAGACTGCTTCAGTTCACGGCATAAAAAGTCAAAGACTGCCTCCACGCGTTAGACGATCCCTTCCGATGGTGCTTAATTCCTAAAACCCTAACACACCCCTCTCGGGATGGACGAAATCGGTTTAGACTGGGAGCGATCGCGCCTGGAGATTGGCCATTACCGCGCTGGTAGGGTGACCCGTTTGCCCCCTTCCACATCCATTTTTTTCCTAATTTCTTCTTCCAGACTCTCTATATTTGTGCATGACATTATTTATGGATGACATTGACCAGCAAATTCAAACCCTAATTGACGATGCCCCCGACGATGGCATCACTGGACAGGCTGTTGAAGCCATTGGCCCGACCCTAAAAGCGATCGCTGCCCAACTTCAGCACCTGCAATATTACGTGCTGCAGACCCTAGATCGGGGCTGGGTAATGACTACCTTGAGCAGCCGCAACCAGCCCACCGTCCGCAAAAACGTTATCTACGCCTACCCCACGCTTAAAGATGTTGCCCTGGGGCCCCACTCGATTAAAGATCCCCAGGTGATTGGGGTGCCCATGGCTGTCGCCCACATTCTGTTTCAGATGCTCTCTATCAAAAGCATTGACAGCATTATTTTTGTCGAAACCCCTGGCAGCCTCAAACGCAACGTTGAAGTCCGTCGTGCTGATATTCAAACCCTGATGCAAAGCCAACTGCGCGAAGCCCAGGGCGCTTCAACTCTTCCCCCAGACATTGCATAGCGGTCAATCTGATGTAGATCTTCCGATGTAGATCTCTCGATGTAGATCTCCCAATGTAGATCTCTCGATTTAAATCTCTCGATGTAGATCTCCCGGCATGACCCCAGTAAACTGTTAAAACTGTGAACCTCTAAACGATCCCTTTTACGACTCAACGCTATGGCGTCAGACGATCTGCGGGCAGACCGACTCAAAAAAGTAGAGCAGCTCAGGGCACTGGGGCTTAATCCCTACGAGTACCGATGGCAATCGACCCACGCGGCGGCACAGCTTCAGGAAAAATTTGCCGACTTGCCCAATGGAGAATCGGTAAACTTTGAGGTCGCGATCGCCGGGCGCATTTTAGCCCGACGGGTCTTCGGCAAACTGGCCTTCTTCAACCTGCAGGATCAGAGCGGCACAATCCAGCTCTACCTCGATAAAAAAACTATCCAAGCAGAGATGGCCGAGCGAGACGCAGAAGCCTTTACCCATCTCAAGCAGCTCACTGACGTGGGCGACTTTATCGGCGTCAACGGCACCCTACGGCGCACTGACAAAGGAGAGCTTTCAGTCCATGTGCAGCAATACACCCTGTTGACCAAAGCGCTCCTGCCCCTACCCGATAAGTGGCACGGGCTTACCGATGTTGAAAAGCGCTACCGTCAGCGCTACGTCGATCTGATTGTGAATCCAGAGGTGAGAGAAACCTTTAGGCGCCGCGCCCTGATCACCGCCGCCATGCGGCGCTACCTTGACCAGCAAGGCTTTATTGAAATTGAAACCCCCGTTCTGCAGGGAGAAGCGGGCGGCGCAGAAGCCCGCCCGTTTGTGACCTATCACAACACCCTGGAGATGGACCTCTATTTGCGGATTGCCACCGAACTTCACCTTAAGCGTCTGATTGTGGGCGGCTTTGAAAAAGTCTTTGAAATGGGGCGAATTTTTCGCAACGAGGGCATCTCCACCCGCCACAATCCCGAATTTACCTCAGTTGAAATTTATCAGGCTTACGCAGACTATCAGGACATGATGGCGCTGACGGAAGCTTTGATTACGACCGCGGCCCACGACGTGTTGGGCACCCTAACGATTAAATATGGAGAGGCCACCATCGATCTAACGCCTCCGTGGCGGCGCATCACCATGCACGAAGCCGTCCGGGAAAAAATTGATATTGATTTTAGCCAGTTTGAGCACCTCGATGAGGCCAAGGCCGCTGCCCAGAGGGCGGGCTTAACAGATATCGAAGCGTGCCCTAGCGCTGGCCACTTGCTCAACCAAGCCTTCGAGCAAGCCGTTGAAGAAACCCTAATCCGGCCCACCTTTGTACTCGACTATCCAGTGGAAATTTCACCACTATCTAAGCCCCATCGCGAAAAGCCTGGACTGGTCGAACGGTTTGAGCTCTTTATCGTAGGTCGAGAAACGGCCAATAGCTTCTCTGAGCTGACTGATCCGGTCGATCAGCGGCAGCGCCTTGAGGCCCAAGCCGAACAAAAAGCCGCCGGAGACCTAGAAGCCCAAAGCGTAGATGAAGACTTTATCACCGCGCTAGAATACGGCATGCCGCCAACGGGTGGCCTCGGCATCGGCATCGATCGCTTGGTGATGCTGCTCACTAATTCCCCTAGTATTCGCGATGTCATAGCTTTTCCGCTCCTGCGGTCAGAGAAAAATATCCCCTCCGATGACACTTAATTTTGAGACGCCAGCTATTAATGCCAAAATAAAGAACACGTTGTGATTGAGCTCAGAATCAACAGAACAGCATTGGTGATAGGTGTTCTAAGGTTTTTTTAGCCGTTTCTTGGGTATTCTTGAGACAATCGTTTTGAGCAGATCACTGACTTAGCGTGTTGGTCTTATTAGCCACTGATTCTTGAATCCTCCTCGCGTAAGCAGCTCCTCCCTTATGGCAACTTATACCTCAAGCAGCATGCTCGCCACGCTCTCCCAGGTCAATGTGGGAGGTGGTCTGACTAATCGGGTTCGAGACTTACCTGCGCCCCAGTTTATCAACCTGCTCGACCAAATCACCAGCGAATTCGAGCATTTTCTTCGGGCGATCGACATGATCAACAACGAAGCCCTGGAAACAATGCTGGAGCAAATCTTAGAGGCATTTACCCTCAAGATTGGTCAAATTTTGGACGCTGAACGTACCACTATCTTCATGGTGGACGAGGAAAAGCAGGAACTGTGGTCCAAAATTGCCCAGGGCGACAGCGAAAAAAAGCTAGAGATTCGCGTTCCGATGAGTTCGGGTATTGCTGGCTATGTGGCAAGCAGCGGTGAGTATCTCAATATTCCCGACGCCTACGCCGATGCCCGGTTTAATGCCGCTACAGACAAAAAGACCGGATACCGCACGCGCAATATTCTCTGTATGCCCGTGTTCAGCACCAAAAATAATGTGGTTGCTGTGGTGCAGTTGCTTAATAAAGCGAGCGGTATGCCCTTCGATCACCAAGATGAGCGCAGCTTCCGGGAGTTTGCCTCATCTATTGGCATTATTTTAGAGAGCTGCAATTCGTTTTACATTGCCGCTCGCAATCAAAAAGGGGTGTCTGCGCTGCTCAAGGCGATTTCGTCCCTAGAGCAAAGTTTGGAGCTGGAGAAAACCCTCCAGTCTGTGATGGCTGAGGCGCGAGATCTGATGCAGGCCGATCGCAGTACCCTGTGGCTGCTCGATCCGAACAAGCATGAGCTGTGGTCGAAGGTGAGATTTGCCAACAGTGACAAGCTAATTGAACTGCGGCTGCAGGCCGACAAAGGCATTGTGGGCTACGTCGCCTCTACGGGTAAAACCCTGAATATTCCAAACGCTTACGACGATCCCCGGTTTGACCCAACCTCGGACAAAAAAACGGGGTATCACACCCGCAATATTTTGTGCATGCCCGTGTTTGACTCCAGCGGTCAACTGATAGGGGTTACTCAGTTAATTAATAAAGACCAGGGTAGCTTCACCAGCTCTGATGAGGAGTTTATGCGGGCGTTTAATATTCAGGCAGGGATTGCCTTAGAAAACGCCAAGCTGTTTGAAGATGTCCTGGTAGAGAAGCAGTATCAGAAAGATATGCTGCAAAGTCTCTCTGACGCAGTGGTCTCTACCGATATGGAGGGACGGATCGTCACGATTAATGATGCCGCCATAGAGCTGCTGGGGCTGCCCACTACGTCCGACGAAATTGAGAAATCTAAATATAAAGAAGATGATATTAAGCGCTTTAAGCCAATTTGGGAAGAGAAGCTGCTAAACCGACTGATTTGGGATGTGATGCCCATCGACAAGCTTCAAGATCGCATTAGGGATAGCTTGACCACTGGTGCTCGGCAATATGTGCCGGAACAAACGCTCAACATTAACATGGGTAGCCAGCCCTACGGAGACAACGGCAGCGAGCCGATGCCGGTGTTGGCGATCGCCGATTCCAATCAATCTGACCAGTTTTGGCCTTGGGGAGACACTCAGGGGACAACGGCGCTGGAGGCTAGCACCGTCAACCCCCTGGAGCGCAGCATTAATCTGACGGTTAATCCGTTGACCAATCCTGAGGGCAGCGTACGCGGCGGTCTGCTGGTGCTCGAAGATATCAGCCAAGAAAAGCGAATGAAGTCTACCCTGTATCGCTATATGACGCCCAGCGTGGCGGAAAGGGTGATGCAGCTTGGGGACGACACTTTGATGGTAGGGGAGCGCAAAGATGTCAGCGTTTTATTCTCTGATATTCGAGGCTACACTACGCTCACGGAAAATTTAGAAGCGGCAGAGGTCGTAAAGCTGCTTAACGATTATTTTGAAACCATGGTCGAGGCCGTGTTCGATCAGGAAGGCACCTTGGACAAATTTATTGGGGATGCGGTGATGGCCGTCTTTGGGGCACCGCTGCCGATTGACGACCACGCCTGGGCTGCGGTTAACTCCGCCCTGGATATGCGCCACCGCCTGGCTCGGTTTAACTACGACCGCATGAGCGATGCACTGCCGGAAATTCGGATCGGGATTGGCATTAGTTCGGGGGAGGTGGTTTCTGGAAATATTGGCTCCCAGCGCAAAATGGAATACACCGTGATCGGCGACGGGGTTAATTTAAGCTCACGGCTAGAGGGCATCACCAAAAAGTACGGGTGTGACATTGTGCTGAGCGAGTACACCTATGAGCGCTGCCAAGATCGAATTTGGAGCCGAGAGCTAGATCGCATTCGAGTAAAGGGTAAAAATCAGCCCGTCAAAATTTATGACCTGATTGATTTGCGCTCCCACGATTTAGATGCCGCTACTCACGAGCTGCTAGAGACTTATCAGCAGGCGCGGACTGCCTATATCAGCCGCGATTTTGAGTCGGCTCAGGCGCTGTTTTGCCAAGCGCTGGCGCTCAGGCCCACCGATGGAGCCGTTAGAGAGCACCTCCGCCGCATTGACGAATATCTCAAAGATCCCCAAAAGCGCCCCAGTGAAGGTTGGGACGGTGTATATACCATGACAACTAAGTAGGGCAATGGCCAATCTTTCTGGGCCGTTGAAGGTGGGCCAGGTGGTGCTCTCGGGGATTAACCTCTACCGCTTAAACTTTGGCACCTACACGGGGCTGGGAGCTAAAGCTGTGGCATGGTCGCTAGTGCCCGTCTACGGCTGGGCTAAGGCGGCAATGATTGGGGGCCAAATCGCCCGACTAGGCGTTCAAACGCTGGTTCGTCAACCGGAGTCCGTACCTCAGGTGATGGAGCGGCTCCAGCCCAAGATGTGGGGATTTTTGGGCGTCGGTATTTTGGTGGGGTTGATTCAACTGGCGGTCAATTTGACCCTGTCTGTCCTGGTGACTGTGGTAATGGTGCCGATTAACCTCTTTGGCGCACTGTTGGGAGATGTGGGGACTTTAATTGC
>JBCDFX010000118.1:0-10322 GCA_039177155.1 Cyanobacteria bacterium P01_H01_bin.119 | reverse complement strand
GGGTTACCATCACCCCTTCGAGCTGATCGAGTCGCTGGGCGATCGCCTGGGGCGCATCAGTTTGAAATAGCCAGTGGGCTTCATCCGCAGAAAGTTTAAGAAAATCCGCCTGCCGCAAAAACTCCAGAATAATCGGCCCGGCGAGTTCAGGCTGGGGCCAAAAACTCGGACGCCAGTTTACATCCACCACCACTTTGGCAAATTGAGCATCGGCCAAGGTCAGCGCGCGGGCCATTGCCTGCCCTGTGTCGGGGTAGGCTAGCCCTAATGTGCCCATCACCAGAAAGTCTGCCTTCTCAAAGCCCTCAGCAGCGACCCACTCTGGCTTAAACTGGGCGTCGGCAAAACTGGCCGGGTCGCGCTCCCCAAACCCTAAAAACTGGCGATCGCCCTCCGGATCACGCAGCACGTAGACCTGCCGGGTAGGCAGCGTTCGATGAAGGGTTGCATAGTCGCAGTTGACGCCCGCTTCAGTCAACGTGGCAATTAAGGCCCGACCAGAATGGTCATTGCCAACGCAGCCCATAAAACAAACCGACTGCCCCAGCTTGGCTAGCGCCGATGCAACATTAGCGGGAGCCCCGCCGGCATAAGTCATCCAAGTCTGCTCAGAAGCTAAGGACTGTTGCGGGCGCTCCGCCAGACAGTCCACCAAAATCTCTCCAAAACACAAGACGGGCATAAATTAAACGGGGGCTCAAGTCTAGCTAAGGGTAGCAGACCCAAGCCTCAATACCACTAAGCCTATAAATGCGCTAACCCTGTAAATTTAGAAGGCTGGTTAGAGCGCTGCTACATCTAAGGTTCCAGCCCCTAGCCAGTCAATTAGGGCGGGCGTATTTACAGCTTGTCCTGTCAGGCTTCTTCGCTTAACTGATGATACGCCCTAGCCTTAGTGCAAACGTCTCACCACATAGTTCGACAAATCCATCAGCGCCTGGCGAGACTTGCTAGGCCGTAAGTCTTTTAGGCAGAGCTTTGCCTGCTCTACGTGATAATCCGCCAGTTCACGGGTTCGCTCAATACCACGGGACTTTTCTACCAAAGCAAAGGCTTTGTCAAAATCCTCCGGTTCGGCAAATTCGCTTTCAATCAATGTGGCCAATTCAGGATATTCTTCAATGGCATAGAGCGCCGGGGCCGTTAAATTACCGCTTCTTAAATCAGATCCGGCTGGCTTGCCTAAAACCTCGGTTGACCCGGTAAAGTCAAGAATGTCATCTACAATCTGAAACGCCAGCCCCAGATGGCGACCATACTGATAGAGCTGCTCTGTGGCCGCTTCTCCAATGCCGCTTAGCACGCCCACTGCTTTAGAGCTATTGGCAATTAGCGACGCTGTTTTGTAATAGCTCTTTTCTAGATAGATTTTAATTGAAAGCCCGGCCTCAAAGCAGTTTAGCCCCTGCTGAATTTCTCCCTCTGCTAGATCCATAATCACCTGGGACAGCAGCTTAACCACAGTTAGGTTGTCTAAATTAGCCAGGTACCAAGAAGACTGAGCAAATAAAAAGTCGCCTGCCAAAACCGCAATACGATTGCCAAAATTGCTGTGAACCGTCGGCACCCCTCGCCGTACTGAAGACTCATCGACCACATCATCATGTACCAGACTGGCGGTGTGAATCATTTCGGTGATTTCAGCCAAGCGCCGATGCTGGGGAAGAATATCTTCTTCTGATACTGTTGCCCGCGCCAGCAAAAGCACAATAGCAGGGCGGATTCGCTTGCCTCCGGCGCCAAACAGGTGCTCCGCTGCCGCATACAGAATCGGGTGCCGTGCACCCACAAGATTTTTGAGATTGTCTGTCAGCAGGCTTAAGTCCGCCTCGACAGGAGAAAAAAGAGAAATGGCAGAAGTCATAGATAAATCGACTCTGGCTTTTATTACGAAATTTTACATAACCTATCTTTATTCTAAGCCAAAGCCCTTGACATCTGAAGTAACCCTGTCGGGTCATTTTAGAAATCCCCAGATGATTTGTTTTCAATCCATGCAGGCTGATGCCATATGGACTGCTCTGCCTTAGCGGGTTCAACAAGGGGTGTTGCCGCGTTAGAGTCCGTAGTACTGGCCAAATTGCTCGCAGTTTGTCTCACCTCGACGACTGCCATAGGGCTGTCGGGACCAGGCGGTGAAGTCAGTAGAGCAGCGCGTTGGCATCCTGTTGGTTCTCTTGACGGGTACAAAAGGCGATTTTCATAAAGACTCAGTACAAATGTTCGGTAAATAGGGAGGCGTAGATTTTGGTCCGTATCGTTTTACACCTTATAGCTGGCGTTTTTCGCATTTTCTGGCACTTTGACGTTAGCATCCTGAGATTTGTAAAAAACGAGCCCGAATCTACCTAGTATTGAAAAAACTTATGCTATTTTTAAATCAAGATTTGACCACAACTCAATAGCCGTGAACAGTCGGGCTTAGATTTGAATTATTTGAGTGTTTTTACTCAAGTAAATTTATACCAAGGGCTACTGAACAATAAGTGCAGCGGCGATCGCGCCGCGTCTTAAGATTCAATATTCTTTGAAAGCGTTTTTTAAAGCAGTTTTTAATCGGCATTGACCTAGCTGAAACCGCAGTTTGCGCCAGCTTTTATGGTCGAACTGAACGGTTCTGATAGATCTAGTTTCTAAGCTGCAGGCTATCGGCAGCGGTCTGCTGAGTTCTGGTTGAAGGCTGTTGCTAAGCAGCCTGCTGCAGGCAGTTGATATAGATTATGGCTCTGCCTAAGTAAGCTCATCAAGCCGAAATAAATTTGCTCAGAGCTGCTGACCTTTAGGTCTCTGATTTGCAAATCTTTAATCTATGAGTTTTGAATTTAATGAGTCTTAGGTTTAGCAAATCCTGGATTCAACGAGTATCAAATTCATAGGCTTTTGATCGAAGGTCGTCACTTTCAATGTGAGGTTCTTTGGGGGCTAATTGGCCCTACCTCACTTGAAGCCTGCCTCGCCATCATTTGAGACTGCCCCCTTCTCGCTTGTCCACACCATGAAATACGGCGCTATTCCCTTGATTATTCCGATGCTCGCGATCGCCTATCTATTAATTGTTTATGGTTTGATTTCTCTGGCTAAGCTCTCAGGGCAGCACAGCAAACCTGAACTTTAGGTCTGAAAAACAGTTTTCGGCAGTACCACCTGCTGTGTGTCGGGCCGGTAGCCCAGCCAGCCGCTGGCACCCTGCTGAAACTGTCGCACGTTACCGCTGACGTAAAAGCGAGAGGTTGACATTGTCGTGCTGCTGCGAATACCCAGCGCGTCAAGCTCTTTTGCCGCCGCCGCTACCATATGTACCGCCGGATCAATTTTACGAATCAGGGGAGACAGCAGTTGCCTTAACACTGGTTCCAGATAGGGATAGTGGGTGCAGCCGTAAACTAGGGTGTCAATTTTTTTAGCAATCAATGGCCCAATGTACTGTCTGACCACAGAGACCGTTTGCGGATCGCTGACCCTATTTTGTTCAATCAAGGGCACAAACTCCGGGCATCCTACCTGCCAAACTAAAGCAGCCGGATTCGCTTCTGCGATCGCTTGGCGATAGGCATTGCTAGCGGCGGTAGTCGGTGTCGCAATTACCCCAATCCGCTGGCCTTGGCGGGCGGCTGCTCGGGCACCAGGGAGAACAATGCCTAGCACCGGCACCGGAAATTCGGCCTGAATCTGCTCCAGCACCGTCGCCGAACTGGTATTGCAGGCCATTAGCACCATCTTGACGCCGCTTTGGGTCATCCAGGTCATAATTTCGCGCACAAACTGCAATAGTTCAGCTTCGCTGCGATCGCCGTAGGGCACCCGCGCGGTATCGCCAAAATAAACTGCTGATTCATAAGGAAGCTGTCGATGCAGCTCCCGCAAAACAGTTAAGCCACCTAAGCCACTGTCGAATACGCCAATAGGTAAACTATCAAATCTCTCAAGCCCTCGGTAAGCGGGGTTGACCATAAGTTAAGTGTGCTTGCGACTACCTTTAACGAGGGAGTTTAATCGATTCTGTCTGGAGGGGCAATAGCGGCAACTGAAGCAGCTATCGGGTCTCACCCGGATTTTAGCCCTCGCTCAGACTGGGGGATTCCTCCGTGGCGGTATCCGTATCGCTAGGTTCTTTAAACACAATGCGCAGCAGCGGCGGGGCTAAAAATGTGGTCATAATGACCATCACAATAATGGCGGCATCTAGAGACTCAGATAAAACGCCGCTGGCTGAGCCAACCCCGGCAAACACCAAACCGACCTCACCCCGTGGAACCATGCCCACCCCAATGGCCAGACGGTTGATACCAGGTTTGCCAAAGACCGCAAAGCCCGCGACAACCTTACCAATAATTGCAATGACTACCAGGAATGAGGCAATAACTAATCCCTCTCGGTTTTCGGGCACCAAGGGATTCAGAACGCTGAGATCCGTCCGGGCCCCTACCGTGACAAAGAAGATTGGCACTAGCATATCGGCGATGGGGGTAATCTGCTCCTCAATTTCTTTATGCTTGGTCGTCTCCGCCAAAATCAGGCCCGCCGCAAACGCGCCCAGAATGGCTTCAAGCTGAATAACGGCAGCAATATAAGAGAGGACAAACGCAAAAATCAGAGAGGCAATAATCAGTTCGCCTCGAGTTTTCATCTGATTGACTAACCCTACAAAAGCAGGGCTAAGGAGTCGCCCGAGCAGGATTGCGCCAACTAGAAAAATTGCGGCTCCCGCAATCAGATAAACAACGTTGAGGATTTCGATTTCGCCGGTCTTTGCCAGACTGGCCACTACAGCTAGAACAATAATGCCCAACACATCATCGAGCACGGCAGCGCCAATAATAATTTGACCTTCTTTGGAGCTAAGCTGCTGGAGCTCTGCCAGCACCTTGGCCGTAATACCGATGCTGGTTGCGGTTAAAGCTGCCCCCGCAAAGACTGCTGGGATAGTCGCCATATTAAATAGGGCAATCAGACCCGCGGTGCCGATGGCAAACGGCAGCACGACACCCACAACCGCGACCGCAGCGGCCTGGGGTCCAACCCTAATTAACTCCTTGAGATCGGATTCCAGCCCGATTTCAAACAGCAAAATCACGACGCCCAGCTCCGCCAGGATAGAAATTACTTCGCTCTGAGAGGCGAAGACCGATCCAGACAGCTCTGGGGATAGCCCCGCCGTTAGTTGAAGAAAATCGACGATAAGCGAGGAAACGGTTTCTCCGGCCTCTGGAAACACGATTAGCTGTAGCGCAGAAACCCCTACCACTACCCCACCGACCAGTTCGCCGAGCACTGGGGGAAGGTTAATACGGGCACAGAGTTCACCGCCCAGCTTGGCCGCAAAGTAAATCGTTACTAGGCTTAGAAGAACCCCTGCAAAAATGATGGTGCCAGTTTCACCGGCATCTGCCTCAGCCGTCGATTCAGCAGCCTCCGCTAACAGAGGGGGAAAAGCCGCCAACGAAGTGAATCTGTCCCAGGCTAAGAGGGCATCAGGCATTGGGGCTCTGCCTGCAGCAGCCAGAGAACTGGTGAGATCTAGCATACGGTCTGCATCAACTCGTCCTGTCTAATTTACATGAGTTTATAAAACAGATACAGTCCGCCGAAAGTTACAGGTAGACCGTTTTGAGAGTTATTGGTTCAAAGTCTGGTGATCGGCAGAGGAGTTTTACCCATAACTTAAAGCCCCCTCAGCCACTAAAAAGTTTGAGGACGGGTTTTATAAAAGCGCTATGCCAATGGAGTGTTACGCAAAAATTCGGTGTTCTAGAGAGGGCATCTGGCGACGCACCTGCGCTAAACGGGCAGGATTGATTTCAGCGATCGCGATTCCAGGTTTATCACCGGCATCGTCCAAAATTACGCCCCACGGATCGCAGATTAGGGCGTGGCCGTGGGATTGCCGCCTGGCGTTGTGAAATCCCGTCTGAGCGGGGGCAATCACATAGCAGGTATTTTCAATGGCCCGCGCCTGAAGCAAAACCTGCCAGTGGTCTTTTCCCGTATATGCGGTAAAAGCGGCGGGGATAACCAGCACCTGCGCCCCAGATTTTGACAGGTGTCGGTACAGCTCTGGAAACCGCACGTCGTAGCACACAGAAATGCCCAGAGTTCCCAGAGTAGAAGAACTCAGGCTGGGCGGCAGCCGCCGCCCAGAAATCACGGTATTAGATTCTCGGTAGGTGTTGCCGTCGGGCACATTGACATCAAAAAGGTGGGCCTTTTCGTAGCGCACCAGTTCTTCGCCGCTAGGGCTGACCAAAACCGCCGTATTGTAAACTTTGCCATCGGCGGCGGGCACTGGATAGCCGCCCCCCAGGAGGGTGACTTGATAGCGCTGGGCCATGGTTTTTAAGAACTGTTCGCTGGCCCGGCAGATGGCGTCGGCACTAGCGACTTTTGCCGCTTCATCGCCCAAAAATGAAAAATTTTCGGGCAGGGTAATCAGTTCTGCCCCCCGGCGGACCGCTAAATCGATTAAGTCTTCAGCTTCGGCAAGATTTTTGTCTAAATTCGGCACACTGGTCATCTGCAGTGCTGCCGCCAGGTATGAGCGCATGGGGCATTCTCAACATGCAAAAAATAGCTTTCCAATTGTAGTGGCTGGCGCGCCCTCTTTGAAAAGCCGAGCTGGGGGATTTTGAGGATGACTGGATGGCTGCGGCAGGGATGGCTGGGAATAACTTGAGAATAACGACAGAGGCTACACAGACAGGAGGGCAATCTGCCACAGGCGGTATCCGCTGGGGTTGAGGTGCAGGCCATCGGTGGTTAGCTCAGGTCGCAGGTTTCCTCCCGGATCGGCAAAGCGAGTCTGCAGGTTAAGAAACTGCCCTCCTTCGGCCTGGCTCATGGCAGCAAGGCGCTGGTTAAGCCGCGCAATGCGATCGCTGGGCAAGTTTGACAGCCGGGTTGGCAAGATGGAATGGACGATAATTTGCGCCTGGGGATGCTGCTGGCGCAGCCGCTGCACAATAGTTTGCAGATTGTTGAGCACGGTGGCGTCGCTGGCGCCGTTTTTCAGATCGTTGATGCCCGCCATCAGATGAATCGTGTCGGGGCGGGTCGCCGCGATCGCATCTAAGCGTTGCAAAATCCCGGTGGTGGTATCGCCTGAGATGCCTTGGTTTAGCCAAAAGCGATCGCGGGGGAGGGACTCTGGCGGCAGCCACAGGCTGATGGAGTCTCCCAGCACCACCGTTAAGCGATTTTGCCCCTGCCCGCTGGCCATGGCTTGAGCTTCTTGGGTAAGCAGGGTGCGCCACTGGCTGTAGGTGGGTGACTGAGCAGCGGTTTGCCAATGGTCATAAAAACTGTCGGGACTAAGCCGGGTGTACTGCTGTCCGCTCCGCAGCGCGGCCAGGCGCTGTTGATAAAGCTGGCTGCCCGACTGGGGACGCGGCCCGGTATGGGCTGGCATCACGGGCAGTACCGTAGGCTGGAGCCGAGACTGAAATGGTTCAACGCTGGGTAAATCTGGAGCGGCCACCGCCGCTAGCCGCTGCTGAATGGCGCTTATCAGGGTGCGATCGCGCTCTAATTGAGTAGGCTGCGCTGCCCCATCTTGGTTAGGCCGCGCTGGAGCGATCGGCTGGGGCGTCATTAAGGGGCTAAATCGGGGCTGACTGTTGATAGTGGGCTGAATGGTGGCCGCGATCGCCGCATGTTCATCAGCAGATTGCTGAGAGTCTTCCTCTAACTGTAAACCCTGCGCGTTTCTCAGCTCTGACGGCACAGCTTTATCCCAATGGACAACGGGCGGCGCTTTTCCGGATGAGGCGGTGATGGACTCAGCTAGCAGTTGGCCCGCCAAAATTGATAAATCACTCATGGGGCATCTTCCCGCAACGATCACTGCCTTCTTATGCGCCATCTTCGGGCGCCAGTCAGGACAGTTTTCACATAATTATTTTTGGAGAATTGAAGTTGACTTTAACAATTTGATATCCATCTTTTGACGGGGATAGATATCCATCAGCCGTTGGATCGTTCATTCTTTGCCCAAAAGATAATCTGTTTGTGATGAATTCAACAAATAGCTAAGTTTTGTTAAGGAAATTAGTATTTTCAAAGTCTCGATATCAAACAGTCTTAAGTGCATTAAGCCTCGCCACAGCTGCGGTGGCCATTAGCGGCTGCAGTGGCTCTAGTTTAGGATCGGACGAGGCGCCTCTAGCTTCTGGGGCAATCGCTCCAAAGCAGGTGGGATGGATCGAACCGGGTCAGCTAGCCGGTATTGACCAAGAGGTTGATGTAAAGCTAGATACCGGCGCCAAAACCACCTCCATTAACGCAGAAATTTTAGAGCAGCCTGAGAACCCTGAAGATGCAGGGGGCATGATTACCTTTAGATTTGAGGATCAGAGCGGACAAAGCCGAGTGTACGAGCGCCCGGTGCTGGAATGGGTCCGCATTAAGGACGGCGATGGCGGATTCTTCCGGCGTCCGGTGGTGACAATGCAGCTTTGCATTGCGGGCCGATGGATTGAAGAAGAGGTGAACTTGGCCGATCGCTCCCAGTTTAACTATTCGGTTCTGGTGGGTCGCAATGCCCTGGAAGCCGGCAACTTAATTGTGGACTCAGCCGAAACCAAGACCACCGAAGCCAACTGTCCCGCTCGCTCGGAGGCAGCGTCATGAATCGCACCTTTAGAGCCACTTTGCTAGCCCTGTTTCTAACCGCGTTGGGGCTAGCCATCTTTCTGCACAAAGTGTTTATCGCCAATGTGCCGGTTCTACCCGGTCAAAACGCCCAAAGCTGGTACGTAGAAGCTCAAATTTCAATGGAGGCTCAGCAGTCACTGCTGGGAGATGAGCAGGCCCTGCCGCAGCGATTACAGGTGCAGCTTCCCCAGGGTTCAGAGCGCTACACCATCGCCGATGAGGATTTTGTCAATAGCGGCTTTAGTCGGGATGTTATTCAGACGCAGACCAATAATCGAGCTGCGAATTTTGTTCAACTGGCCGATCGCCCCGGAGAGATTATTTTTTACCGGGCGATTATCAATGATTTGCCTGTGGATAACCCGATTGATGAGATTGCCGATGCTGCTGGCACTGAAGCATCAGCGGAGCAAACGGTTTCAGAGGGCAATATTGCCACCGGGCGGCAGCTGGTCAGTCAAGATTTCAGCTACCTCAGCGGACGTAGGGTGATTGATCCAGAGACTCTGGCTGAAGAATTGCCGGCTCAAGAGATCCAATCGCTGCTGACCGAGGCCGGCAGCGACTCAGATGATGCACTGTCCTTAGCCAAGCGGCTATACCGCTTGGTATTAAACGTCGAAGATGTGCGAGTCCAGTCTTTGCGGCAGTCGTTAAATGAAGAACTCTCGGCAGTAGAGCTGACGGCCTTTTTGCTGCAGCGAGGTGAGATTGAGGCCCGGGTTGGCAACGGCATTTTACTGACGCAGAAGGAAGCCTACGCAACGGACTTTGTGCACTGGCTAGAGGTTAAATCTGGCGATCGCTGGCTGTATTACGACACCGTGGGCGATCGCTTTAGGGCACAAACCCGCTATCTCACCTGGTGGTACGGCCTAACTCGTCCGGTGGTTACCAATGGCGATCGCAGGGTGAGTTTAAACGTGTCGGTGCGCCCCAATGTAGACGGCGGACTCTCTAAAACAACTTGGCGCAACCCTCAAGTGGCACCGCCGCTGGTGCGCTACTCCCTATTGCGGCTGCCACTTGCTAGTCAGCGAGTGTTTCAGGTACTAGTGTTGGTGCCCGTCGGTGCCTTGATCATTGCTCTGCTGCATCAGCTGATTGGCATTAAGACCTTTGGCACCTTTACGCCGATTTTGGTTGCCCTAGCCTTTCGAGAGACGGGTTTGATCGTCGGTATTCCGATGTTTATGCTGATTGTGGCTATTGGCCTGCTGGTGAGAGCTTATCTCAACCGACTTCAGCTTTTGGTGGTGCCAAGGTTGGCCTCCATTTTGACTGCCACGGTGCTGATTATGATGGGGCTGGCGATTGCTATGGACTATTTAGACATTAGTTTGGGGCTGTCTATTTCTCTATTTCCCATTGTGATCTTGGCGATGACCATTGAAAAGGCCGCGCTGATGTGGGAGGAAGAGGGACCCAAAGATGTGGCGATCGCCAGTTTAGGCAGTTTGGTGGTGGCCGTTGTTGGCTACCTGTGCATGCAAAATAGCTGGGTGCAGTACCTGGCGTTTGCCTTTCCTGAGCTGTTGCTGATTGTCGTGAGCGGCAATATTCTGATTGGTCGCTACAACGGCTATAAGCTTGCCGAATACTTCCGGTTCCGCGCCATGCAGCGGCAGCTAAACGCCAGCACGTCAGCGGGGTAATGTTATGAAACTACTGTCACG
>JBCDFX010000117.1:0-10400 GCA_039177155.1 Cyanobacteria bacterium P01_H01_bin.119 | reverse complement strand
GTTGTCGTCTTGGAATCCTGAGCAGGTACTCTCGTCTCTTTTTAGTTCTGTAGCTCGAAATCGCTGGAAGCTCTACAAGAATAAGGGGTTGGCGATTTAAACTCGGCTTCATCTAAGTCAACCTAACTTCCGCTTCCTACAGTCATCTACAGGCTTCTCCATATCAGCGTTGCACTCCTTTACGCCAAATGCTCGTCTGGGCTAATGTCAAATCCTGAAAAAACTCCGAAACTATTGGTGGCAAAAGAGTTCAGTAACTCTAACTTTGTTAAGAAAGATGTGACTAAGGCATAGGTAAAAGATTTTCCCTGAGCGTTAAAAACTCAATTTCCCAGTGCTGCTGTTTGAGCTTTTCCAGCACATGTCCTCCTAAGATGCCGGAGTTACTTGGAGATTTAACCTTCGGGCTACCAATAATCAGTAAGGCGCAACCGGAGCGATCCATGACCGCGATGCTCTCAGAGGGAACAGTGGTTGCTGACATCAGCTATTTGACGACCTGGCTTGTTGGCAGGACATCATTGCGAACCAAGGCTGCGTGTAGTTGTTGGTGCAGTTGCTCTGGGGCATCCGTGTTGACCACGACCTCAGCGGCATAGGTGGGAGCATGAAAGTTAAGGGCGTTGCGTCCCACCAACACCTTAAATAAGCTCGCTTCGGCATCCTACGGCTGACGCTGAACGCCAATGCCGACCAATCGAGGAAAGTGGGCATACCGAGGTTGGTAATGCACTTCGCCGTGATACATTCCAAAATCTGGGAGCACCAAAGGCATCAAGCGATCTTCAATTTTCTTGGTGGCTGACGAATACCCACATCAGCATATCTAAGACTGAGAGCAAGTCATCATCGCCTGCACCAGTGACGTCTAGGACAATGATTTTTGGATACCACATGGTCCCTGTGCCTCTGATCGCCAGAATGTATCATGCCTGAAATACTGTAATTGCTCAGGCAGGCAAGTTCTATTCTAAGAATAAATAAACGATATGAGGAAGTTGTGAGGTCTCCAACTTGACGCTATCTCACCCCATCCGTTAACTGCAACCGTTCCCTTCAGGCAACTTTTATCAAGTTGTCAAGGTAGCGTGATTATGAGAATTAGTAGAAGGCGATTCAGTGGTTCCCACGGTGAGTGGCTTTGCCGTATCTATAGCCACTGCTAATTCGTTGCCTATTTGGGTGATATCAGTTCCTTGATTACTACCTGCACTGTCTTGAGCATATCGTTAAGAATCTCATTGAGGCTGAACACAAGCAACTTACGTTTGGATTAGCATCAAAGCAAGACTCTTTCTGCGTTCATGTCATGGTGAATCAGTCAGATGCGTTAGTAAAACGATCAGCGACACCGACCACGCCAGTCGTCTTCCATGCGGAGCAATTGACCAAGATCTATGGCATGGGCGAGGTCGAAGTGCAGGCGCTGCGCTCTGTCGATCTGGATCTCTACGAAGGAGAATTTGTCGTGCTGCTCGGTCCCTCTGGAAGCGGCAAATCCACCTTGCTTAATATCCTGGGCGGACTAGATATTCCCAGTAGTGGACAAGTCATCTTTCGCGCCCATAACCTTACCCATGCCAACGATCGCCGCCTTACTCAATTTCGTCGCGACTCAGTAGGCTTCATCTTCCAGTTCTACAACTTGATTCCTAGCCTTACCGCCCGCGAAAACGTGGCCCTGGTCACCGACATTGCCCGCCGTCCTCTCACGCCCGAAAAGGCTCTGGCAATTGTGGGCCTCAGCGATCGCCTCGATCACTTCCCCGCCCAGCTCTCCGGGGGCGAACAGCAGCGAGTCGCGATTGCCCGGGCAATCGCCAAACGTCCCGAAGTGCTCCTCTGTGATGAACCCACCGGAGCTCTTGACTTTCGCACCGGCAAACTTGTCCTCAAAGCCCTGCAGCAAGTCAACCAAGAATTTCGCACCACCACCGCCGTCATCACCCACAACGCCGGCATCGCTGCGATGGCCGATCGCGTCATCCACATGCGCAGCGGCGAAATTAGCGCGATTGAACTTAATTCCAACAAGGTCGATCCAGGGGAGTTGGAGTGGTAGGAGAGCCAGGGATGGGGAGATGGGGAAAGTAGGGAGATGGGGGAAGTAGGGAGAAGAGCCAGGGATGGGGAGATGGGGAAAGTAGGGAGATGGGGGGATGGAGATATTTAGATGGAGCACCACCTGGAGGCTTGGTTGATGAGATTAACAAGTTTGCCGAGAATGCGATCGTAGTCTTCGTGGAGGTCCTTTCCGGTGGCTTGCGTCATGTATTCACATTTGACTGCGAAGGCTATCCAAGTTTGGGTTTCAGCAGCTTCTGCCTGGCAATCCGTCAGCTTAGCAACAAAAGCAGCCTCATATCTTCTCTTACGCCAAGCCTCAGCCAAATTTGCGCAGACAGAGCGCGAAGACCGGCGCATTTGATCCGTCAGCGAGTAGCGCTCCTCCACCGGAAAACACTTGGACAACTCAAAAATGTGCATTGCCCCACCAAACGCTAACTGATAGACCTCCAAATCCTGATGTCGCCGAATAAATCTTCGTTCCATCACCCGTAATCCGCCAAACACCCATTCCCCCCCGAGCATTCCCCATCTCTCTATCCCCCTACCGCCCCATCGCCCCATCTCTCCATCGCCCCATCTCTCTATCCCCCTACCGCCCCATCGCCCTATCTCTCCACCTCCCCATCCCCATGCTCTCCCTCGATCGCAAACTCATCCGTGACCTCCTGCATCTGCGGGGACAAGTGATCGCGATTGTGCTGATTGTGGCATGCGGCATTGCCAGCATGGTAACGATGCTGAGTGCCTATGACTCGTTGAATCTGACCCAGGCAACCTATTACGACCAATACCGTTTTGCGGATGTGTTTGCGTCGTTGAAGCGCGCCCCCGAGCAACTGGGCGATCGCATTCAGGAAATTCCCGGCGTACAGCAGGTGCAGACGCGGGTGGTGCGCGATGTGATTGTGGATGTGCCGGGTCTTCAAGAGCCGGCAACGGGACGCTTGATTTCGGTGCCGGATCAGCAGTTGCCGGTGCTGAATGGGCTGGCGATTCAAGAAGGACGCTATATTGCTTCGGGCCGGCGCGATGAGGTGCTGGTGAGCGAGGCGTTTGCAGAGGCGAATCAGTTGGCGATCGGCGATTCTCTGGGGGCAGTGATCAATGGTCGCTGGCAGGCGCTACGCATTGTCGGCATTGCCCTCTCCCCAGAGTATGTGTACGAAATTCGCGGTACTGATTTGCTACCGGACAATCAGCGGTTTGGGGTGATGTGGATGGGGCGAGAAGCCCTGGGCACAGCCTTTGATATGGACGGCGCGTTCAATGATGTCACCCTGACGCTGGCTAACGGCGCCAGTGAGCCACAAGTGATTTTCCAGCTGGATCAACTACTAGAGACCTATGGAGGGTTAGGGTCGATCGGTCGTCGCGATCAGATTTCGAATCGCTTTTTATCCGATGAAATCACTAGCCTGCAGGCGACCGCCGTATTTATGCCCATTATCTTTTTGGGCATTGCGGCCTTTTTGCTAAATCTCTTGCTGGCGCGGTTAGTGAGTACCCAGCGCGATCAGATTGCGGTTTTAAAAGCGTTTGGCTATAGCAATAGCGATGTGGGGGTGCATTACCTGAAGCTGGTTACTTTGATCGTGTTGGCCGGAGCCGCGCTGGGCATTGGGCTCGGCCTGTGGATGGGTGAAGCTACAACGCGCAACTATGCGAACTTCTACCACTTTCCCCTGCTTGCCTTTCGGGTGGAGCCTAGCCTAATCGTGATTTCGATAGGGGTGAGCTTGGCCGCTGCTGCGATCGGGGCGGCAGTCGCGGTTGGCAAAGCCGTCAAACTCCCACCCGCTGAAGCCATGCGCCCGGAACCGCCGGCCGATTTTCACCCGACTTTGGTGGAGCGCTGGGGGCTGCAGCGCCTGTTTTCACCAGCGGGCCGTATCATTCTCCGCAATGTGGAACGGCAACCCATCAAAGCGAGCCTAACCGTTTTAGGCTTATCCTTGGCGGTGGCGATTTTGGTGGTAGGTCATTCCTTTGAAGATGCAATGGACTACCTGATTAACGTGCAGTTTCATCAAATTCAGAAGGAGGATATTACCCTCTCTTTCACTGAACCTCTCTCGAACCAGGCTCGTTTTGACTTATTAAATCTGCCGGGAGTGGTTCGGGCAGAGCCGTTTCGGGCCGTGCCCGCGCGGTTACGGTTTCAGCAGCATGCTTACCTGGGGGGCCTCACGGGATTGCCCCCTGACGGCACATTGCGTCGTTTGATGGATCGTCACCTCAATGTCCAGACGCTGCCGACTCAGGGCGTCTTATTGACCAACAAACTAGCCGAAATCTTGGGGGTGCAACCGGGCGATCGCTTAACGGTAGAGGTGCTCGAAGGGGCTCGCCCCACCCGCGAGGTCACCGTCGCAGGGCTGGTCAATGAGCTGATTGGGGTGGCCGCTTATATGGACATTCACGCCCTAAATGACCTGATGCGCGAGGGAACTACCCTCTCAGGCGCATATCTGACGGTCGAGCCCCAACAGTTAGAGACAATCTACGCGGAGCTAAAAGAAACCCCGGCAGTAGCCAGCGTGGCGCTGCGCCAGAACAGCGTGCAGCAGTTTGAGGAAACGATCGCAGGCAGCCTCGAAATTTTCACCACGGTGCTGGTGATTTTCGCTACTATCATCGCCTTTGGGGTAGTTTACAACGCGGCCCGCATTGCCCTGTCGGAGCGCGGCAGAGAACTCGCTACTCTCCGTATTATCGGCTTTAGTCGCGCCGAAGTCGGGTTTATTTTGCTCGGGGAACAAACCCTGCTGCTCTTGATTGCCATTCCCATCGGCAGTGCCATGGGGTTTGGATTAGCGGCCTTGATGAGTGCTTTTTACAATACTGAGCTCTATCGTTGGCCCCTGGTGATCACCCGCCTCACCTATGGTTTTGCCTTTGGCATTGTGGCGATCGCCGCCCTGATATCGGGCTGGTTAATTTTGCGGCAGATTACCCAGCTTGATTTAGTTGCCGTACTCAAAACTCGTGAATAGAGGAGCATTGTCATGGCTCAGGACACTGATTTACGCCTGCAACCCACCCAGGAAACTCGCGAGACCGAGGTGCCAGACCAGCCCTCTAAGCGCTGGAATCTAAAGCTGCGCCCCCCCGGACGGCGCTGGCTCTATCTGCTGGCCGGTTTAGGGGCAGTGGGCTTAGGTATATTAGTGCTGCGTCCCAGTCCTAAACGGGTGGATTTGATGACGGTGGAACCGGGTGACCTGCAGCTCACGGTAGATGCCGAGGGTGAGACGCGGGTGCGCGATCGCTTTATTATTTCTGCACCTGTCGATGGTCGCCTAACGCGGCTTGATTTAGAGGCAGGCGATACGGTTACGGTCAACCAGGTGGTGGCCCGCATCGATCCGCTGCCGTTGACCAGTCAGGTGCAGCAGTCCCAAGCCCGGCTCAACGAGCTGCGGGCGCAAATTGCCGGGGTCGAAACCCTCCGCCCCAAAGACGATGCCCTGCAGCAGGCTACCAGCCGCATTGCCGTCGCCCAAGCCGAAAGACAGCAGGCCGAGGCAGAACTGGCTCGGGCCGAAGCGAGTTGGCAGCAGGCCCAGCGCGAACTCCAGCGGGCAAATGAGTTAGCCGCTCAGGGCGCGATCTCAGAGCAGGCCCGTGAATCAGCTGAGTTAACAGCGACTGCCCGAGAGCAGGAAAGAAATGCCGCCCAACAGGCGCTGGAGAGCGCGATCGCGGCGATTAATGCAGTCCAACAAGACCGCAATATTTTACAAGCCGAGCAGCAAGATCCCGACTATCTGGTTGAAGCGTATCAGGCAGAAATGGCCGGCGTCGAGGCCGAACTCACCCGTCTGGCCGATGATGCCCGCCGCACCGATATTGCCGCTCCCTCTGAGGGACGGGTGCTGCGCGTTATAGAAGAAAGTGCGCGCTATGTCACAGCGGGCATGCCGCTGCTGGAGGTGGGTGACCCCGGTAATTTGGAAGTGGTAATTGACGTTCTCTCTCAGGATGCGGTGCAGATTCAGCCGGGCGATCGCATCCAAGTTACCCAGTGGGGCGGTGACGAAACTTTGCTGGCTGAGGTGCAATATTTGGAACCCGCCGCCTTTACGAAAGTGTCAGCACTGGGGGTGGAAGAGCAACGGGTGAATGTGATTGCCCAGTTCACCGATGCGTCTGTGCCCTTAGGGGATGGTTACCGGGTCGATACCCACATTGTCATCGATGAAGCCACAGAGGTACTTAGTGTTCCCGTAAGTGCTCTATTTCCCTGCGATGCGGGCACTTGTGTCTTTACCGTCGCCGACAATCGCGCCCAGCAAAGCGCCGTTACCCTCGGCTTTAAAAACACGTTTGCCGCCGTAGTGGAAGAGGGGCTAAGTCAGGGCGATCAGGTGATTGCTTATCCCGAATCGGTAGAGGTAGGCGATCGCGTCCAACCCCGTTAAAAGAACATGAGAGTAAAGAGGGCCTTATCTTTATAAGAGGCGATCACAGACGATATAAGAATTCTTCAAGTTTGCTGGTATAGCTGGTATAGGTATTTGGCCTTAAGCAGTTGAGCTGGTGGTCGGTGGGCATGGCTGACCAGAGCGGCGATCGCAACCGCGAGCGTTTTCATGCCCACTCGTTCGGCATAGCTAGCTAGCCGCGCCAGCTCTTGAGACGTGCTTTCGTCTAAGCCATGCATTCCCCTTTCTGCCAAACGTTGAATGGTTATATCTAAGGCAATAATTGCGGGCACCGAACCAGTGCGGGTAGCTGTCTCATCCTTCTTTAAGGAAAAAAGCGACTCTGGCGCAGTCGCCGCCGTGTTAGTTGGCTTTTTAGTAGCAAAATGCAGATTGAGAATAGCGGATTGCTCGGTGTCTGTAGCTCGACAGAGTGCAATAGGGTGGCAATAGATCGAGTTCTGCTCTAGCTCAACGGAGCCGATAATGCCCCAATCGCTCAAGCAGTCAGGATTCAACTGCTCTAACTGTGCCAAAGCGGGATTGTCGGTCGTGAAGCGCATCCTCAGTTGCAGCAGCTGATCGTTCAAATCAAATACGTCCCAGGTGAGCTGCTGCTGTACGGGATCAAACTGGCGAAAGCCCCAGCGGTGGGGCCGGAGGATGGCTAAGCGTTCAAGCGGGTTCGACTCGGCTAAGCCAATGATCTGGGTGCGAGTCATACGATCGCGCAGGGCATGCCAATCCTCAAAACATAGGGGGATGCTTTGCCAGTCAGCCGCTTGAGTGGGCCGAAGCGTAACACCGACCGTTTGGCTAGAGTTGGAAAGGCGCTGCTGATAGTTGCGGCGGGCATAACTAAGGCGCAGGCAGCTCCGGGAGGCTTCGGCAGGGTGGGCAATGCCTTCCCAAGGACCAGGTTGCCAGTAAATCTGAGCCGGTTGGAACGTCTCCCGATGAAACAGGGGGCGTGACTCAGACCAGCTACACCATCGTTGCCCTCCCCTATCCCAAAAGAGCACAGTCAATCCGCCGTAGCTGGAAGCTGTACGCCAGGGGTAAGCGCCCAGACCAATTAGCTCTAGGGTGCCGACAGCGTCGTATTGGCTCTGGGCCTGTCCAGCTAAGTGGATCGGATAGACGGGCGCGGTCTGCTGCAGAGCGGCACATAGAGCATAGGTGTGTGCTAAGCGCTCAAACAGGCGATCGCTATCTGCCGCCGCATGCCGCTTAAGCTGTTGGTCAATGTCGCTAGCGATTCCCCGTAGCACCAGGGATAACCGGGGCAGCTTAGCTCCCTGAGCGGAAACAGCGAGGGTGACGAACTGCTGCTGGGTGATCTCAGAAAGGTGGAGTAGCCCGATCGCGACGGTTTGCTCAAGGAGGGTTTGAGCATGGGCAATAACTTGAGCAGCAGCAGTGACGATCGCGGCATCAGTTTTGCTAGTGGCGGCGGGGAGGGTAAGTTCGATGCCTTGCGATCGCAAAATTGCCAGCACAGCGGCGACCTGATGGGCACAGACTTGGCGCGATTTGCAGGCGCACAACATGCCTGTTAACCCCGTGGCCTGGGAATAGCGGCAGCTAAGGTTGACCTGGGGAAAGCGCACAACAATTGGGTCGCTCCCTTCAATTTGGGGAGATTCCCGCTGGAGGAACGCAAAGCCCTTGCGGAGGGTAGGCTTGGTGGCCCAGGCGGTGAGGTCGTCGAGGGTATAGGAAAGGGACGGGATAGATACAGGACAAGGGGGAGTGGATGGAGAAGGCGAGGTGGGTAAATAGGCGCGGAGCCAGAGATAGCTAAGAAGGATGTGGCGGCAAATGTCGGCGGCAGGGCAGGTGCAGGTGGCCGCTAGCAGATTGGTGGTGGGCAGAGTGACGGTGTGATCGGGCCAGGTGAGTGTAAGGCAGTCGCCGCTGGCTTGCAAATCGGGATCGACGGCCTTTTGCAGCTCTTTATAGGCGCGACGGACGAGCCCCTTACTGCTGGCGATCGCGAGGGCATCGTCATCTAAAGTCAACAGCTGGGACTGCAACCGTTCTAAGACATCTTCTGTGCCAGCCATTCGGCTAACCTCCGAGGCGTAAGAGCAGCAATTTCCATACCGTGGGCGGTAAGCTGTTCGGCCATCCCCACGTCATAGTAGGCAGTTGCTTGCTGATCTTCCAACGAGGCCAGCCCCAGCAGCGTCACGCCGGACTCATGGAGCTGACGGCAGCAGGCTAGCAGGATGTGTGGCGAGGCCCCTTCAGCAAAGTCACTGATCAGAATCAGCGCCGTGCGGCGGGGATTTTGCACTAAGGTTTGGCAGTAGGCGAGGGCTTGCCCGATGTTGGTGCCGCCCCCCAGCTGTACGCTCATCAGCAGTTCTACCGGGTCGTCAGCCTGATCCGTGAGATCGACCACGGACGTATCAAACACCACAAAGCTGACTTTCAGTGAGGGTAACCCGGCCAAGATACCGCCCATAACCGCGCTGTGGATAACGGAATCGGCCATGCTGCCGCTCTGGTCGATACAGAGAATGACGTGCCAAGGGAGCCGCCGCTCGATCCGAGAGAAAAACTTGACGGACTGGATGACGATTTGCTGGCGATCGCGATCGTAATGCTTTAGGTTCTGGCGTAGGGTGCCCCGCCAGTCAAGATTCTGCGCTACCTTCAGGGGGCTGTGTTGAAAGCGGTTGAGCTTACCCAGCAAACTGCGGCGAATGTCGTTTTCCAGTCGCCGCCGAATATCTTCCACCACTTCCCGCACAATGCGCCGCGCCGCCTGTAGCACCTCCTGCCCCTGCATTTGTGAGCGGAAGGTCAGCACCGCCTTGAGCAGATCTATGTTCGGTTCCAGTTTCTCCAGAGTGGCTGGATCGGTGACGAGTTCTGTTAGGTTATAGCGCTCTAAAGCATGTTTCTCAATGATTTCGACGGTTTCTTGGGGAAACAGCTCGCGAATTTCGGTAATCCAGGTCGGGACGTTGAGCTGGCTGGGATCTAGGCTACCGGGGGTTTTCTCAGTTTTGGATTGACCTTGTCCACCGCCCTCTGAGCCAGGCTGGCCCCGCACCCCGCGATCGCCATATTCTTGCCCATAGAGAAAGTCCAACGCTTGCTCCATCCGCTGCTGAGCGGGCGTCATTTGACAGGGCAACTGGTTAGCCGCGAACCGCCCCAATACCTGTCGCCAGCGCACAATGGAATCGTTGCCGGTCATGCCCCACCGCCTTGAGCTGGCAAGACAAACCAATCGGTGAGACCATCCTGCTCAAGCACCCGCCGGACAAACTGTTCTCGTTCCAGGCCGTGCTGCAAATCGGCTCCGCTGGCGTCCATATAAAACAGATTGCCTAAGCTTTCCTGCCCGTGGAGTTGAGCCGCGATCGCCGCAACCTGATCGGTTTCCCGAGGCGTGAGGTCGGCAAAGGCTAGCCGCAGTTCCGGCAATACTTTCAAAAACTCTGCTTCACTCCAATGCTCTAACCGCGCATTAATCGCCGTCATTAGATCTGAGCCATGCCAGGTCACTTCCCGGCAGGTGTGTAGCAGCCCCCGCAGAAACCCCACGCCTTGCTCAGGAGCTGCGGCCGCATGGTCAAGATAGCCCGCTGCTAAGGTGACAAGTTCCGCCATGCCCATACGCCCCGCGCTATGGAGCACCCCGACCGCGCCCCCCAGCACAATCGGATTGCCCTGGTTGGAGAGCAAGTCCAACAGACCACCAATAAACAGTTCCGCATCCAAATTCGCTTCTCCGTGGTTGAGAATTTCCCACACCCCATTGAGCGCCCCTAGCACGGGTGACGACTCCTCTAAAGGACAGTCCGCCAGGTGAGGCAGCAGATAGCAGAGCCGCTGATAGGCCGCGATCGCTAACTGTGGCACCGTTTCCAGGGATTGCGCCGCCAGGGG
>JBCDFX010000116.1:0-10413 GCA_039177155.1 Cyanobacteria bacterium P01_H01_bin.119 | reverse complement strand
CAGTTCGGGTAACCGATGCTACAAATATTAGCGTTTCTTATCGCAGAGTGAATTTTAACCAGGATGTCGCGCTATAGTCGTGCTGTCTGACCTGGGTGAGCGTTGAGGAGAAATGACGTGACGCGATCGCCTGCACAATCCTCCACCAAGATACTAGTCGTGCTAAACGGCAAAGGTGGCGTTGGCAAAACGACTACGGCTGTTAATCTCGCCGCAGTCTTTGCTGAAACAATGACGGTTCTGCTGGTAGACGCAGATCCTCAAGGCTCAGCGTCTTGGTGGGTGGGGCGCGGCCATAGTCCGAGCTTTGACACGGCAAGGGAAACCGATCCCGCTTTACTTAGTCAGCTCAAAGCGCTAAATCAGTATCAACTGGTGGTGGTTGATACGCCTCCTGCCTTAGACTCCGACACCCTGGCAAGCGTGATTCCCCTCGCCGACTATCTGCTGCTGCCCACGCCTCCCGCCCCGATGGACTTAGCCGCCCTAGTCACCACCGTTAAAGAAGCCGTTCTGCCCGCGGGGGTTAATCATCGCGTCTTGTTAACCAAGGTCGATTCCCGCAGCCTGGGAGAAGCTTTAGATGCTCAAAACACCCTGATGGAGCTTAATATTCCCGCCTGTCATGCCTTTGTGCGCGCCTACAAGGCCCATGAAAGAGCGGCATTGGAAGGGGTCGCGATCGCCCAGTGGCGCGGGAAAAATGCCCAAGAAGCCAAAGCCGATTACTGCCGCGTAGCCGACGAAATACAGCGAGACTGGAAATATGCCTAAAAAACGCCTATCCGATTTGCTCCGCGAAGAAATCGATCCAAACCATTCAGTCCAGCCGTCTACTGACGAAGCGACCCAATTGCCCGATCGGGCTGCTGATCAGAGCGCTGAGCAGGCCAAGCCAGAAAACGCTGCAGGCACAGCGGAGAGAGCGCCAAAGTCTGAATCAAAGTCTGACGCACCTACCCCGGCCCGCCGGACTCGCAGCCGCACCAGCGCCAAGTCTACCGCCAAAGCCAGTCCAGCCGCTAAGACCAGCAGCAATCGTGGCCCCACTAAGGCAGCGCTAGAAACCCAGCTTGCCGAAATCGATGCTCAATTAAAAGCAACATCGGAGCGGGAGCAGACCCTGATCAAGCAGGTTGACGGGCTAAAAGCCGATATGGAGCGTCAGCAGCACCTCATTTTTGAGCTGAAGGAAAAACTGGATACCGCTCAACATGACGTAACCGCCAAGGCTGAAGCGTTTAGCCAGCTTACTCAGGAACTCGAAACCGCCAAGCAAACCATTCTTAAACTTAACGAGCAGTCCCAGGCAAAGGCGCCGCCCCAAAGATTGGCCCGATCTTCGCTCCCTAAAACTCAGCCCCAAGCCCAGCAGCTACCCAAGCAGCCCCTCAATATCCGTCGCCCGACCAGCCATCCCAACGCTAAACGGATTGCTCCTCTGCCAAAGTATGTAGTGCAGTCTGAGCCAAAGTCATCCATGCTTACCGACGAAGAAATTGGCTGGGTCGATTAGAGACTGCCCTAACGTACTTCAATCCGGGAGAGCCGTGCGCCTTGGTAGTAGTGCGTCAAAATTTGGTCGTAAGCGTAGCCCTGCTCTGCCAGGTTGCGTGCCCCCCACTGACTCAGGCCAATGCCGTGGCCAAAGCCCCGCCCCGTAATTTCCACCCGATTGTCGTCGATAGCGGTAATTCTAAACAGAGTGCTGCGGAGCCCCAGATCTCGCCTGAGGTCGTTGCCGCTCAGGGTACGGGCGCCGTCTGTGCCCTCTAGCCGCATGGTAACAATTCGTCCTTGAGGTGTTGTGCGCTCAGGGGTAGCCGCGCGCAGTTCCCCAATCCCACCAATTCGAGAGGCAAACTGCTCCAGGGTAAACTCCGCCGTCCAAGCAAAAACCGGAGCGCCTTCGTCATAGTCTTTGACCCCCCTTAGATAGGGCAGGGGCTGACTCCAAACGTCTTCCACATTTTCGGTGTGTCCGCCGGATGAAGAGTGAAAAACGGCCTCAATAATGCGACCGTTGTAGGTGAGAACCTGCCCTTCCGTTGCCGTTACCGCTGAGCGAGTGCTTTCGGCTTCTTCGACCAGCCCTCGGTACACCTGCCAGGTAGTGGTGGCCCCCAAATCGTAGACGGCGTTGCCAGCGGCTTGACGCTTGTAGAGTGCGTAGGAGCGAGCGGCAACCGCCTGGGCCTGGAGAGCAGCCTCAGGCCAGTCTGTGGGCATTTCACCCCCCAGCACGCTGAAGAGATAGTGCTCCAAATCGACATAGTTGACGGCAATAATTCCGCCTTCACCAGGGGTGACAAACACCCGACCGCGATACCAGCGATCGCCGATATAGACAAATCCATCATCCGCCGGATCGACCCAAAAGCCTGTTCCCTGCCAGTCTCCAAAGGTAATACGCCCCCCACGGTAGCTGGCTTCCATCGCCTGACCGCCCTGCAGTTCACTCAGCGTGCGTCCGCTGCCGTCGTGGATAGTTGCATCGGTAGAGCTGCCCAGCACAATCTGACCTACGCCGCTGCGCACCGCCACCCGCAGTTCTAGTGCAGCTTTAACAGGAAGCGCGATCGCGCCCCAGCTCAACGTTGCCAGCAGCAGCGACGCAAGGCTTAAACTTAATTTGTCAGGAAGCCGGTTTATCCGTCTCCAGACTTTAGTAAATCGGGCTGGCGTGCCCTTGGCCCGCATAGATTTGGCCTGCATAAATTGGGCCCGCATAGACTTGGCCCGCATAGACTTGGCCCGCATAGACTTGGAAAGAGCGACAGTTATCATCATGGCTTCAAAGGGTTGGCAAAACCCGCGAGGTAGACACTAGCGGCATCATTTTCCGAATATCTGTTAATTGGCATTAAATGCCCAGATGTTGCACCCACTAATCCAAAAATCATCATAATCACAAGCGGTATCCTTTTCTAGCATTGGCGATACTGGATTGCTTACTTATCGCCAGGCTTGAACACCAGACGTTAGCTACTAAGACGGGTTCCAGCCGACGGTCTGGCGGTAGCCATCACAGTAGCCCTGCCGACTCATAAAGCCGACGCACCTGAACCAAAATTCTTTCCCCATATTGGGGGTCGGCGGCCCAGCGACCGCTAAGCTGCCCCACCAGAGGCGCCACGCCGCGACTAATAAAGCGAAATCGGGGGTCAACCAACTGCTGCACCAGCGGCTCAGTGCTGGCGTAGGCCTTTAAATGCTGAATCTGAGCCCGCACACCAATGCGAGCACTGGCAAAGGAGGCACCCTCCGGGCCGCCGTCGGCATCTCCCAATCCTGCAAAGTTATTCTGAACGGGCTGAACAACGCCGTCAAAACGCAAAAAATTGGTCTCAACACACATTTGGGCAAAGGCAATATCGTAGTTGACGCCTTCGATGGTGCCCTCCTCGCGATAGAGCTTGGGCAAATCAGGGAACCCATCCAAAGCCTGATCGTTGTTGGCCCGCAAAAAGACGCTAAGCTGCACCTG
Source organism: Cyanobacteria bacterium P01_H01_bin.119 (assembly GCA_039177155.1). Taxonomy (GTDB): domain Bacteria; phylum Cyanobacteriota; class Cyanobacteriia; order Phormidesmidales; family Phormidesmidaceae; genus JBCBZT01. The sequence goes on along the minus strand of JBCDFX010000116.1, from coordinate 6,926 downwards.
AGTGGCATTGCCGTGGCCCATAATGCTGTCGATTAATCCAGGGCATATTCGCGATACGCTGGGAGACTTCAGCAACACTGTGCGGGTCGAGGCATCCCAGCCCACTGAAATATTGAAGTTGCGCAAGTCCACCGCTTTGATATAAACCACATTGCGATAGCGCACCCGCCGGACTTCAAAGTTATCGGATAAGTCAACGCCCAGCAGATCAGCCAGATCAATCGGCACAAAGGCATTGTCGTTAATAATCACGCCCCGTTCTCCGTAGAGGCCGCCGTTTACGCTGATGCCGATATCCGGCAGCGTTCCTGAGACCTCCTGGATTTGATTGGTAATGGCGCGGCTCCATGAGGCCATGCCGTCAGCAATTCCCAGGGCAAATTCTCGGGTGCGGGTTTGCAGCAGTTCGCGATCTTGGGCATTGGTCAGGTAGGCCACTTCCATATACAAGGAGGGGCACTGTAGCCGCCGGCAGAACGCTAGCTCTCCCAAGGCCGTGCTGGTATCGGGTTTTGCGCCCCGACTGGGCAGTTGAGGCACGCGCCGCAGCAGAGCCAGCAGCAGCAGCTCTGCATGACCTTTACGGGCGTCATTATTGGCAATGTGGTAAACCGTCGCTCCCCGAGCCACAGGATCGCTTGAGGCGCCGGCATGAATTTCGAGGGCGACATCACTTGCTTGGCAGCGGGCGTTGATCCAGGCGAGGGTATCGGCGGCACTGAGGGGATCGGGCACCGAAAAAACCGTTAAGTTGCGCGATTCTAGCTCCGGCACAATCCAGTCGCGCAGGCGCTTCATTTCTTCAGCCTCCGTGGTGCCTGCAACAGGCGCCCCCGGATCGACAACGCCATTTTCGAGGCCGCCGTGCCCGGCTGAAATAAAAATTCGTCCCATAGAAAGTTGCTGTAAAAAGGAGGTATCGCACCAGTCGAGAATTCGGCTAAATCTAGTGGTTTGCCGCACTGCCTCGCAAGGATACCCCAATCTATCTGGGATGAGACGGAGGATTTACAAAAGGCAGGCCATAGCTCTTTCTGCAAGGCGTTTTGTGAGGTGCATTTTGTAAATGCGGGCTGGACTTCGAGCCGAGATAACGGGCTGGGATATGCGATCTGGGATGTTTAAGCTGGGATGTTTGAGCTGGGAGAAATGAGTCAGTCACTGGATTGCTCTAGCCAAGCCGGTAGGTAGCGCCAGCTCTGCTTCAGTTGATGTCGGGCAGTTTTGTAGCTTGGATACTTTTCTGCCACAAGCGCCCAAAATTTTGGCCCGTGATTCATATGAAGGGTGTGACACAGCTCATGAGTCAACACATAGCGGACGAGCTCAGGCGGTAAAAACAGCAGCTTGTAGTTGAGGCTAATGTGTTGCTGACTCGAACAACTGCCCCAGCGCGTTTTTTGTCCGCGAATGCCGACGCGGGCGTAGGGCAGGTTAACGGCTTCACTGATGGCTTGTAACTGGGGCACTAACTCTAGCTTGGCCTTGCGTTTAAGCCAGCGCCGGAGGGCCTGATGGCAGAGAGGCAGATAAATTTTGCCTACCAGAGAGAGGGTGCGATCGCCCATTGCCCGCACCTTAAGCACCGGGTTTGAGGTCTCTAGATAGACAATGCTCCAGGTTTCTCCCAGGGCCAGCAGATCCAGACATTCGGGGCGGCAGTGGGTAGAATCAGAGCGCGATCGCCCGCTTGCTTCCACTCGCTTTAGGCTATTGGTAATCCAGTCGTAGCGAGCTGAGATAATATCGGGCAGACGATACCGGTCAAATCCGAGGGGCACCACAACCTCGATCTCAGCAGTTACAGTGACTTTGAGCGTGACGTGTTTTGCCCGCTTGCTTTCTCTTATGGTTAGCGGCCAGGGGAGCGGTTGGCCATCGGCTAGGGTCAGAGGAATAGCGGCCATATCCATCATGGTTGTTCCAACGTCTCGTCCTAATCGTCTCTTCGACTGCCCTGCAAGAAGCGGAAAGCAGCAGTGCCGCTTCCCGCTCAAAGTGATCAGTTCCAGATTATAGGTCGAACCTATTCCAACAGCTGAATGTTGGAGAAGAGAAATTCCTGACTGGCAGGGGTGTCGCCCTCGGTTTTAATCAAACGACGATTGAGGATTACATAATCGCCAACTTTCTCATACTCGTCTTCAAAGGTGCTGTAGCCCCCTTTTTTCTCGCCAGTATTGGGATCGTGATAGACCGAATTGTACTTATGGGACAGGTAGCCCTCACCCGTGTCATGGCTGCTGTCGGTGTGAATGGTCACCACAATGCCGTGGATATGGCGGTGCACCATGGAGACTTCGTTGTTGCGTAGCTTGTAGCGATCGCCCTCTGCTTTGCCGCCCATCAAAATTTCTACTTCGCCGCTGGCGTCAGTTTCGCCATAGCTAAAGATATTTCTGCCGTGGGTCGCCTCAAAGCTGCGACGAACCCGGTGAATGGCCACTTCAAATAGCTGGCCTTGAACAACTTTAGCGGCCTCTTCATCGTCAATGCCGGAGACTTCAGATTTTAGGTCCGCGCCAACTTTGATCGTTCCGGTAAAGGTTTCGCCATCTCGATGATAGGTGACATTGGCGGTGTAGCCAGGGAAATTTTTGTCCCAGGTGTAGCGATTGTCGTAGGCGGCTCGGAAGAGTTCCTGAGCGGAGAGTTGCGCTTGTACCATGATGTTCTCTAAATGGGTTTGGATAGGTTTGGAATCGGTGTTTATAACAGTCGCCAATCGAGTTCGGACAAGACTGCAAGCCAGATTGCTAGAGACTAGGGGCTGTTATCAGTTAGATTTCAACGCCTCTGTAGCAATGGTTTTAGCCCCTAGCCTGCAGGGTTAGGGCGGGCGTGTTTACAGCTTGCCCTCTCAGGCTTCTGTGCTTAATTGATAACACGCCCTAGATTGCGAACTGTTTTCCATCATAAAAGAGGAGTTGGAGATGGGAACAGATTAGCGCGATCGCGCTTAAGGTTAATGACAGTTAATCGCCCCGAAAATAACGTTTACAGGACTTAATGACACTGAGGATCTTGGCTGAGCTGCTGCACCATATCTAAAAACACATTGACCGCAGGAGATCTGGGCGTGTTGGCTAGGGTTGCAACCCCAATCACGCGCTGGAGGGGCACCGGCAGCGATCGTACCTGCACCCTTGGTGGGATGGGTAGCGCTGCCAGACGGGGCAAAATAGCCGCCCCGAGCCCTTGGGCCACCATACTGACAATGGTTGAATCTTCTCGCAGTTCGTGGGCGACCCGCAGATGATGGCCCCATCTTTCCCAATGACAGCGCACGGCGGTGGTGCATTCGGCATAGTTAAACAAAATAAACCCATGACTAGAGAGTTCTTGCCACGATAGCTCTAGCGGCAGCTTCCCCACCGACTCAGACAGCAGCACTACGTATTCATCCCGGGCGATTTCCCAGGTCTCAAAGTCTTCTGAGCGGGGCAGAGGCACAAGGCCCACATCCACCTGTCCATCCCGCAGCGCTTGCTCTACCCCAGCGGGGTCGTCTTCGCTAATTAGCACTTCTACCCGAGGAAAGCGATGGCAAAATTTAGCAATGATGGGCGGCAGCAGATGGGTGGCAGCGCTTCGAAAAGCGGCAACGCGCAGACGCCCGCCGTAAAGCCCCTTTTCTAGATTGACTTCATATTCAATCTGCTCACGCAGGTCGAGCATTTGGACGGCATGGCCCATAATACGCTCGCCGACCTGGGTAAGGCGAGCGCCGAACCGCCCCCGGGTCAGCAGCGGCACGCCCAGCTCACTTTCTAAGGACGCGATCGCTCGACTCACCGCCGATTGGGAAATATCTAGGGCCAGGGCGGCTTCAGAAAAGCTCTGATGCTCGGCGATCGCTGCCAAAATTTCCAGCTGATAGATGTTCATAAACTACATCTATTCGGTTACCGCATGGATACGAGTCGGTCTGGGTTTTGATCCTGTCTAGGGGGGAAAGCTAGGGTAGCTGGCAAGTTATTCGTCAAGTCCACAGCGACCACCGCCATGTTTGAACTCTTACCCTTTGAAAAATTTCGAGATACGCCCAGCGTTCGTTTCTTTGATATTACCGTTGCCAGCTCAAACGCCCGCGATCTGGTATTTCACGACGGGCCAGCCACCAGCCCAAACAACGCTGATTCGGGATCGTGGCAATTTTACTTGCATCCCAAGCAGGAAGACAATCTTTTAGCGCTTCAGGGCGGCCGCACCTTTCACCTGATCAATTTTGACTGGGACTATCCTATTCACCTGGTGCGCCTAGAAGCCAACCGCGACATTTTACGGATTCCCTGCGGCACGTTTCATCGTTCGGTCTCCGACGCTACCGGCTCCCTTGTGCTGAACCAGGCCGTGCGCGGCGAAACCGCTACCCTCGAAAGCGAGTTTCAGGTCTACAACGCCAGCGACATTCCCAAGCTGCGCCAGCTCTTAGCCTCCGGGTTGCCCCCCAAGCGCCACGGGTTTGAAGATTTCACCCTCAGAGCGGCCTAGGTTCACTCTGCCTAAATCCATCGCCTGAGCTGTTATTAGTTGGAGTTTAACGACAGCTAGATATCTCAGGCTTTAACGGTTGACTAATAACAGCCCTAATCTCATTTTAATAATTGCTTAAGGTTTATATCATGACTAACCTTTAAGTTGATCGAAAAGAGCGGGTAAACCCGGATCTGCGCTTTTCGATGTCGTTGCAAGTTTGAGAAAGGCTGCCTGTGCTGAGCGATTTAGACAATGTTCTGGTGATCATTCCAGTGCTAAATGAAGAGAGGACCATTGACTCAGTGGTCAGCGCCCTGGGGCAGCTTGGGCTGCGTCATATTCGCGTGGTTGACAATGGCAGTTGCGATCGCAGCGGTCAGCGGGCTGCCGCCGCAGGCGCCGCCGTTGTGCTAGAGCCTCAGCGAGGCTACGGGCAGGCCTGCTGGCGAGGACTGCAGAAGCTGCCTGAGGCCGTCGAATGGATTTTATTTTGCGATGGGGACGGCAGCGATGATCTGGCCCAAATCCCAACAATGCTGGCCCACCGGTCTAACCACAGTCTGATTTTGGGCGATCGCCGGGCCACAGCCGCCGGACAGCGGGTGATGACCCCGATCCAAAACTTTGGCAATGCTCTGGCGACCCTGCTAATTCACTGGGGATGGGGATATCGCTACCGAGATTTGGGGCCGATGCGGTTGATCCATCGCCGGGCACTGGAGCAGATTCAGATGCGCGATCGCGGCTTTGGCTGGACGGTTGAAATGCAGGCTAGGGCCGTCGAGTGCGGGTTGAGCATTTGTGAACTGCCCGTGGGCTACTATCCCCGCAGAGGGGGCCGCTCCAAGATTTCTGGCACTCTCAAGGGGAGTGTGCAGGCCGGCACCATTATTTTGACTACCCTCGGGCGGCTGTACTGGCGCAGGCTGCGGCAACGCAGGTCATTCTCGGTTCAGGCTGATGCCTAGCGGGCGTTTACAAAGCTTGAGCGCCGTTCTTGTGCTGTTGGGGGCTGGGTGGATGGCAACCCAGGGCGATTTTCTGCACCAGCCGGCGGTGATTAGACAGTTTTGGCTGGGCGCAGCCGTGATGGGTCTGGGCTATGGACTGTCTGGGGCACTTAAAACAGTCAGTCCGGGGTGGTTTTGGGGAGTCACGCTAATTAGCCGGCTGATGCTGTTGGCAATGGCCGTCAACAGTGATCTGTGGCGATATCTCTGGGAGGGCTACATTCAGACTCAGGGTTTTAGCCCCTATGACTTTGCCCCAAACGCGCCAGAGCTGGCCCATCTGCGGCCTGAGTGGTGGTCACAGATTAACCATCAGGACGTTTCCGCGATTTATCCACCGATTACTCAGTGGGGGTTTCGGGCATTGGCGGCTCTGACGCCAGCGGCGTGGCTGTTTAAGCTGGCTTTTGCGGCGGCAGATCTCAGTATTTGCGCGCTGCTTAGTCGGTCGATTGGGCGGCGGGCAGCATTGGTCTACGCCTGGAATCCCCTGGTGATTTACAGCTTTAGCGGCAGCGGGCACTATGACAGTTGGTTTTTACTGCCTCTGGTAGGGGCCGGGATCGTACTGGGCACGCCGGACAGATGGAGACCGGAAAGGTCTGAGTCAGCTCCCAGGGCAGACCTCAGCGATTCAAGCGGCGCGATCGCGCCCTGGCGCTGGCTGTGCAGTGCCGCTTTAATCGGTGTCAGCATTGCGGTGAAGTGGATTTCTCTGCCGGTTTTGGCCTTTCTCTGCTGGCGCTCCCTGCGCTCTGGTGTCAGGCTGATGGTGGCAGTGCTGCTAACGGGGCTAATGCCGATAGCCATTAGCGCTCTGCCATTTTGCAGCGCTGCGGCCTGTCCGCTGATTCCCACCGACTCTGGATTTGTGGTCTATGGACGCAGCGCAGAACTGATTCCGTTTTTAGTTGGGCATGTGTGGCCCGCCTCACGCTGGGAAAACTGGCTCTATGGCTTCCCCCTGGTGTTGGTTGTTGGCTGGCTGCTGCTGCGGGCCAAGAGCTTTTGGGCATTTACAGAGTGGTATTTGATGGGGCTGCTGGTGCTCTCTCCCATTGTCCACGCCTGGTATTTTACCTGGCTGGTTCCCTTTGCGGCGGTGAGTCGTAATGGAGGAACGCGGCTAGTGAGTCTGTCTGCGTTTATCTACTTTGCGCTGACCTATCGCAGCGCCACCGGGGACGGGAGCTGGCTGCTGACGCTGCCTGAGCGCGCGGCCCTATGGATGCCTTTTATAGTAGGCGTGCTGTTTTGGTTGCTGAGGCACGATCGCCCTAACTCTTTAAACAGTGCGCGATCGCTGAATATTCGGCGATCGCACAACTGGCTGGCGCGGGCTTTGAGCCCCGATCCTAAATCGGCTAAAGCTAAATCGGCTAAATAAGCTTTACCGCCCGCAGCCCAAAATAGAGGCTCATCGCGGTGGTAAAGGCT
>JBCDFX010000115.1:0-10458 GCA_039177155.1 Cyanobacteria bacterium P01_H01_bin.119 | reverse complement strand
GGCTCCCGAACCCCCTCAGCTAACGCAGCCCTTTGATGCTCTAATTGAAGCCTTGGGCGGTTTGGGCGCAGTCGAAGCCAAATCAGATATTCAGACGTTTCTCGACCATTCGGTCCCGCGGGTGCGCTACGCAGCAGATCGGGCGCTTTACCAGTTGACGGCAGACCCAGCGGAGGCTAGGCAATACGGCGATCGCCTGATCGATGCGCTCTCCAACAGTGATTTGCAGCTCCGCCGAGCGGTGCTGACCGACTTAGGCGCGATCGGATATTTGCCTGCGGCTGAAGCCATTGCTAAAACGCTGGCGGAAAATAGCCTCAAGCTTATTGCGCTTAAAGGGATTTTGGAAAAGGAACTCTCCCAAACTGCTACCCCCGAAATTTCTGATGGTGCCAGACACGTTATGGCGCTAATGGACGATTTGCTCTAAAGCTCGATTTCCGAAGGTCAGGGCATTGTAGAGCAGCCTGCTTTACTTTTTTAGCCACAGCAGCAGGGCAATGCCGCCAAACGTTAGCCATACGGACGCTGTTGGCTTTTGGGCTACTGCGCCTCTCCCATTAGGGTAAATGCGGCCCAATCGCGAGGATTGGGATAGCGATCGCGCACTGTCAGCATGGCCTGGCGCAGGGCTTCGGCTTTGGTTTCACCCTGGCTAAGCTGTTGGTAAAACGCTGTCATTAGCTCAGCGGTGGGGGCATCGGGGACCGACCAAAGAGAGACCACAACGCTGGGCGTGCCCGCGACCACCAATGCGCGGGAGAGGCCCACCACCCCGTCTCCAGTGATTCGGCCCAGCCCAGTATCGCAGGCGCTCAGCACGACTAAATCTGCCTGCAACTCAAGCTGTAAGATTTCTCCAGCCGTGAGCAAACCGTCGTCCTCAGGGCCGGGGGTAAGAGCGATCGCCCCAGGTAAATCAAAGGTGCCTGAAGCTTCGACCTGGCCATATTCCAGCAGGCCGTGGGTGGCCAGATGGATCACTTCCGCCGTGCCGGCCTGCTGTTTGACGCGGGTTTCGGTGGCCTGGCTACCGGTGAGGGCCTGCAGATTAAACAGGGAGGCGATCGCCTCGGCCTCTTGCTGGGCGCCGGGCAAGGGCGGCAGGGAAGAGAGGCTATTGGTCTCTGGCGACCAGATTTGCGGCATGGTAGGGTTGCCCACCACCAAAAAGTCTGACGGATTTAGATCGCTTAAAGCGCTGGTTCGGTTGCGGTCAAGCTGCTGGGTTAGCCCCAAAACTTGAATAGACGGCGCAGTAGACAGGGTGTGCTTAGCGATTAGGGGGCTGCCGTTTTCATCTTCCAAAGCGGCAAAGGGCACCAAAAACAGGTTGCCCTGGGGAATTAAAATAACCCGAGCGCTGGGATCTCTGGGCAGTAGCTCGGCAATCGGGTCAATCAAGATCTGATGCAGTTGGCGATAGACGGTTGAGTTTGCCGAGCTATCTGCCGCTGCCACTACCCCTAACCCTCGACCGCCCGTGGTGAGGCGGACCGATTCTATCAGCGTGTCCAGCAAGGCGTCGGGGGTGCGAGACTGGAGATTGTTTGCCAAGCTTTGAAAGGGCACCGAGCGAAATTCAACTGCTCCGCTGGGCTGCACCACCCAGATATTAAGGGCGGCCTCACCTAAATCCGTTTCCGCCAGGGAATATTCGACTAGGGTGGCGTTTTGGCGCTGAGCAATGCGCTGAATCTCGGCTAAATCTGGCGGCTGCGCCGCGATCCTTTGCGCCAGTTGCTCAGACAGATTTAGGGCAATCAGTTCGGCAAAGGCGCGGGTGCGCCCCGTTTCAGCCGCCACCAGTGCTTCCTCTGGGCGATCGCTGAGCAGCAGCACCCCTTCTAAGGTGCGATAGATATCCTGCTGGGTTTCAAACAGGGTAATTTTGTCGGCATCGCTGAGGGTTTCGGCTCGCACTTCGTCTAAAAGCGCCAGCGATCGCCGTAGTTCTGTCTCTGCGTCATCAAAGCGGTTCTGTTGAGCCGAAATCAGCGCTAGGTTGCGGCGGGTGCGGGCTTCTCCCTGGGGATCGTCTAGGGTTTGGTAAATCTCAATGGCTTGGTTGTAGCGGGCGATCGCCGCCTCTAGTCGCCCCTGCCTGGCGTCGATTAAGGCAATATTGTTGAGGCTGCGGGCTTCCCCAAAGGTAGAGCCAATCTCTCGAAACAGCGCTAGGGCATCAGTGTAGTAGGGCAGGGCCTGGTCGTCCTGGGCCTGATTGTAAAACAGCGATCCTAAGTTGTTTAGGACACTGGCCTCGCCGTCTCGGTTGCTGATTTGGCGGTGCAGCGCCAGGGACTGTTCATAATACTGCTGCGCTAGGGCGTACTGCTCTAGGGACTCTTGCACGCCCCCCAAATTGCCCAGTACATAGGCCGACGTCACAGGACTATTGACGCTCTGCAAAATCTCCAGGGCCTGCTGCCAGCCCCCGCCAGCGCGCTCAAGCTGCCCCAGGCGGAAGTAGGTCAGACTCAGCACATTGAGGGCGGCGGCTTCTAGTGAGCGATTTCCCACCGCTTGCTGGATCGATATGGCTGCCTGCAGCTCGACAAGGGCTTCTGGGTAGCGACCGCTGCGAACGTAGCTTAATCCAAGCTGGGTCATCGCGTAGGCTTCACTGGCGCGATCGCCCAGAGCGCGAAACAGAGTCACTGACTGCTCTAAATAGGCAATAGACTGGGCGTAGTCGCCCAGGGATTGGGCAACTGCGCCCAAGTTGACCAAAATTGTGGCAGTTTGGCTTTGATCATCTAGGGTTCGGTTTAAATCCAGAGCCTGCTCAAAGTAGGTCAGGGCTTCGTCGTAGTTATCAATGTTGTAGGCGATAGTGCCCAGATTATTGAGACTATCGGCTTCAATTTGAGTATTGCCCAAACGACGAGCCAGGTCTAGCGCTTCTTGGTACACCGCGATCGCAGCGTCGGGCTGTCCCAAACTGCCATAGGCTTGGCCCATCAAATTTAGGGTTACCGCCACCTCTGCCGGGTTAGAGCGGGCTCTAAACTGAGCTAAGGCTTGCTCAAACAGGGCGATCGCCGCTTCATAGTTTCCCTGGCCTAATTGCTGATAGCCCTGCAACTGTAAGCTTTCGGCGCTGTCTGCCTGGGCCATCAGTGGGGCCGGGGCCTCAGCCAGCTGGGGCAGCCTTAGCCCTTGCTGAAGCACCCCTGTTTCAGCGGCAGTTGCAGATGGGGACGCGATCGCGCTGATCCCGGCTGCAAGGCCAACTATCCATCGGAGACGGGACCGAAAAGTCTCCCCACAAGCACTGCCCATAGTTTTCCTAACTCTACTTTGACCATATCGAGATCTTCAGCCTTTGCCAGCAAATTCCAGTTTCTAAAAAGGACTGAAATTGACCTTCCAAAATCGACTGGTTTTGAGCATAGTGGATGTTTGATAAAGTCAGCAGCCGATTAGCTAATTGACTCTAAAAGCTTACCGAGGGCTTCAACCGACTGACGCCAGCCGCTTTCCATTCCGCTTGCCACCATACCGTCACGGTCTGCTTGGCTCATCGCAGTACTATAGGTGCGAATCTCAGTTGCCTGTTCGTCAATGGCGACAAACTCAGCTTTTTCCAGCATGACGTGCCCGCGCTCTGGCATCCCCAAGAACTCAAAGGTCTGCACGATCCGCTCATCCTTAGCTACTTCGTGAAAACAGCCCGTAAACTCGTACTCCTCACCGTCTTCTGACTGTTCGGCGATATGCCAGCTGCCGCCGTCTTTGCAATTGAAGTGGTACACCTTCATCGGATTACCGCGACACCACCAGCTCGCAAAGAGTTTCTCATTTGTATAGGCTTCAAATACCTTTTTTAACGGAGCGTTAATGGTGACCGTGCCTAAAATATTTTGGGAATTTTCTGGGACCGTCACTTTCAGATGTGCCATATCGTTGTCCTCTGGTTATTGATCCTCCAATAGCTTCTCCAACGCATCAAAGCGGGCGCTCCAGACTTTTTCATACTCGCTGAGATGGGTTGCAGCCACTTGGATGGTTTTCGGTTGAATCTGAATAACTTTTGCTTTGCCCCGGCGCTGTTTAACAATCAGCCCTGCGCGCTCTAGCACGCTGACGTGCTTTGCAATCGCCGCCAGGGACATTGCATAGGGCTCGGCTAATTCGCTGATAGTCTGCTCTGCGCTCGACAACCGCTTGAGGATATCTCGCCGTGTTACATCAGCAAGAGCCCCAAAGATTTGGTCAAGGGGAATATTTGATTCAACCATATGGTTGAATGATAGGCCACCATATTTGCTGTGTCAAGCCTCTTGATCTTCTGATGCTAGAGATGACTAATTTATTAGACAGTGTGACTCAACACTCTGCATTGCAGAGACTAATCGCGCTGTATCGCGTCAGGGTCACCCGGATAGAAGTCTTTATCTAAAAGTTCGATGATGCTGTAAGGGCAATGTTCTGGGAACGTGCGCTCCGGTAAGTCCGTTTCTCGCACTGCAAGCTGTTTGCCTCTGAGATAGGCTGAGGCAACGGCTTGAGACAGGTAGGGCTTAAGGCTAGGACTATCGTTCAGTAAGTCTGTAATATCCAGTCGCTGAATCCGCAGTGTCGCGAGCCAACTACGATTGCGTTGCTTGGGCTGATATTGCCATTTGAGCAGGTGGCCGATCAAAATGCTGAGACGATTGCGGAGTTCTTGACGCTGCTGCCGACCCAAGGATTCAATTTCCTCGATTAAATTGGGCAAATCTAGCTGGTTCCAATGTCCCTGGCGCAGTAGTGCAGCCTGGGTGTAGACCCAAACATAAAAATCAGATGCGTACAAATCCGCTTCGACCATCGGTTGCTGAGCTGCCGCATCAGAGGAGTGCATCGGTTTTTCTCAAAGTTTGTTTAATTGTAGCTTTGGTCAGATTGCTTACTGCACCCAGTGTCATTAGCCAAACCGCAGCGTGGCAAACACAAATCGCAGCAAAAAGACCACAGCCAAAATCCAGGTCACCACCGGAACCTCCTGGGCGCGACCGCCGACGGCTTTGGCAAACGGATACAAAATTAACCCAGCCGCCAATCCCTCGGCAATGGAGAAGCCAAAGGGAATAAAGAAGACGGTCACAAAGGCCGGCACCGCCTCAGTGAAATCGTTCCACTGAATACGCGTAATACTGGACATCATCATCACCCCAACAATCATCAGGGCGGGAGCTGTGGCAAAAGCAGGAATCGCCTCAAACAGCGGCACAAACAGCAGCGCAAACAAAAACGCGATCGCAACCACCACCGCCGTTAGGCCCGTGCGTCCGCCCTCAGCTACCCCAGCGGCAGACTCCGCATAGGTGGTCACCGTAGACGTGCCCATAACAGCGCCCGCCGTCGTTGCGATCGCATCAGCAGACAGCGCCTTGTTGGCTCGGGGCAGTTCCCCCTGCTCGTCGATATAGCCCGCCTGGGTGCCAACCCCCATCAGAGTGCCAATGGTGTCAAACATATCCACAAACAGAAACACAATCAGCACCGCCAAAAAATCAATCCAATTGCTGCCGTTTAGGCTTGCAAAGCCCGTAAACGCCGCCCCAAATAAATGCCCAGGAAAAATCGGCACCGCCGCAATTCCACTCGGCCAAGGGGCAACCCCAAAAATCCACCCCAGCAAGGCCGTTCCGGCAATACCCCACAGCAGGGCTCCTTTAATCCGCCGGATGATAAACAGCGATGAAATCAAAATTCCAAAGGTGGCTAGCAGGGTTTGGGGCTCTCGAAAGCTGCCAAAAGCGGTTACCGTCACCGGATCACTCACAATCAGCCCGGCGCCTCCGGTATCTGTCGCCCCCGACAAACCGATATAGGCCAGAAATAGACCAATGCCCACCGTAGTTGAGGCTTTGATGCAAGTGGGAACCGCCGTGATAATCTGCCGCCGCACGTCGGTTACCGTCAACCCAATAAAAATCAGTCCCTCAATTAGCACGCAGGCCAGGGCCGCCCGCCAGTCAAAGCCCAGCCCCAGCACCACGGAGTAGGCAAAAAAGGCGTTCATGCCCATCCCCGGCGCCTGGGCAAAGGGATATTTTGCATAGAGCCCCATAATCAGGCTGCCGATCGCAGCGGCAATTCCCGTCACCACCACCAGCTCTCGAAAGAGATCCCCAGATTCACTCAAAAACACCGCATCTGAAAGAATTAGCGGATGCACCACCAAAATGTAGGCCATGGTCATAAAGGTGGTCAGGCCCGCCACAATTTCTGTGCGAAATCCAGTTTTGTGCTGACTAAATTCAAAATAGGTTGCGATCGCCCTCTGCCAGCCTGAATAGGGAGACGGCGGCTCTGGGGGCTGGGTTACAGCGCTGGCATCACGGTTAGTATCGCTCTGGCTCATAGCATTGTCCGGTTTTCTTGACGCTATCGGTGGCGTTGTCCAACGGCTGTTACAAGGGACACCGTTCCAGCGGAAATCTCAACTGGCGCAGTCTCCCCGCCGGCGGCACAGTAAAAATTCAGCCAGAAATACACTTTGCTATCGTAGAAAGTGTGGTGAATGTAACGAAAGATGAAGTACTCCGAGCTGGATTTAGAAACCATCAACCGGGTGATCGAAATGGCCTGGGAAGATCGCACCCCCTTCGCCGCGATCGAGACCCAATTTGGCCTTCAAGAGAAAGACGTTATCGCGCTAATGCGCCGAGAAATGAAGCCCTCTAGCTTCAAAATGTGGCGCAAACGAGTCACTGGCCGCAAAACTAAACACCTTAAGCAGCGCAACTTCGACGCGGGCCGGTTCAAATCCAGCAATCAGCGACATTATCTGTAGACCAGTTATCTTAAATTTTAAATTCCGCACAACGCTCCTAGGACGCGCCATTCTGCAATCACAGAAGCTTGACAGGCAAGCTGTAAACACGCCCGCCCTAACCCTGCTAGTCAGGGGCTGCAGCCATTGCTGTAGCAGAAGTCGAAATCTAGATGACAGCCTCTAGTGCAAAATTTGGGACAGAAACTGCTTAGAGCGCTCTTCCTTGGGATTGTTAAAGAAATCGTTTGGGGTGCCCTCTTCTACAAGCAAACCATCTGCCATTAGCACAACGCGATCGGCAACCTCGCGGGCAAACCCAACCTCGTGGGTGACGCAGACCATGGTCATCCCTTCTCCGGCAAGCTCGCGCATGACATCTAGCACCTCTCGGACCATCTCCGGGTCAAGGGCCGAAGTGGGCTCGTCAAACAGCATCGCTTTGGGCTGCATAGCCAAAGAACGCGCGATCGCCACCCGCTGCTGCTGTCCCCCCGAAAGCTGCCCCGGAAACTTATGGGCCTGTTCTGCAATGCCAACGCGATCTAAGAACTGCATCGCCACTTCATTGGCTTTACTCTTAGGCCAGCGCCGCACCCAAATTGGAGCCAAAGTCACATTTTGCAGCACCGTCAAATGAGGAAACAGGTTGAAATGCTGGAACACCATTCCCACCTCTTTGCGTACCTGCTCAATATCTTTAAGATCGTGGGAGATTAAAATTCCATCGATTTCCACACTGCCCTTTTGATAGGGTTCCAGGGCGTTAAATGTACGAATAAAGGTAGACTTACCCGAACCTGACGGCCCCATGACTACCACCACTTCGCCACGATGAACGGTAAGATTAACGCCTTTCAGCACGTGGAAGCCGTTGTCATACCATTTCTCAACGTCTTTGGCGATAATCACCCCTTCTCTTTCACTTTGGCGAGAAGAAGTGGTTTCGGTTTGTGTCTGTGTCATGTCGTTTTCCTCAAGGACGCCCGGCGGGCACGGTGATTAGCGATTAGTGTAAGAGGGGCAATAGATAAATCAGGGGGCAGTAAGCAGGAATTGGCTAATGGCCAAAAGCATTTGGGCAAAAATGGGGGTGGCTACAAAGCTCATAACAATGCAACTCGCAAACGAGCCTCAATATTATTTTGATATTAACTTAAGGCAAGTGCGCTAACGGGTCTGTTAACTGCTACACGGTGCTACCCCAATCAAAACTACAAATCATCAAACAAGAGCATTAATGGGTGGTATTGAGCTTTTCTTCAATTTTGCGGCTGCCCAAAGACATGGCATAGCAGAAAAACCAATAAATCACCCCAATAAATAAATAGACCTCCGCGTAGCGTCCCAAATAAGTGGGGTTAGCCAAAATAGAGCGACTGATACCGAGCAGCTCGGCGAGGCCCACAATAGACAGCAGAGTCGTATCTTGAAACAGACTGATAAACTGACCCACAATTGCCGGAATAGCAATCTTCAGAGCCTGGGGCAGCACAATTAAAATCATAGTCAACGGCTTGTTAACTCCTAAAGAAGAGGCCGCCTCAGTTTGTCCTCTGGGAATCGCCTGCAAACCAGCCCGAACATTCTCTGCCAAGTAGGCGGCGCTAAATAAGGTCAAACCAATCACCGCCCGCGCGACCCGCTCCGGACGCATGCCATCGGGCAAAAATAGGGGAATCATCACCTGCCCCATAAACAGAATCGAAATTAAGGGCACCCCCCGCACAAGCTCAATATAGGCTGTCGAAAGCCACTTAATCGCAGGCAGGTTGCTCCGCCGTCCCAGGGCCAGCAGCAGCCCCAGGGGAAAACACAGAGCAATGCCCGCCACGGCGACCAGCAGTGTCAACACCAATCCCCCCCAGTCATTAACCGGGGCTGCTGCATCAGTGGCACCAAAAAACAGATAGCCGATACCGCCCAAAATCGTTCCTGGCACCAGCGGAATATAGGGAATCGGGTTAAAAATCAGCGGATATAGGGGCAGTAGGCTCAGCAGCCAAACAATAGAAATCCAGGTGCCCAGCTTAGGAAATTTTCGAGCGGCGGCTCGCCCCACCCAGGCCGTACCGGCAACAACACCCACCAAGGGCAGCAGCTTTAGGCTACCGGGCCGGGTAAAGGGCAAAATTAAGATAGCAGCGCAAATTACGCCAATGCCAATCAAAACATTGCGGCTGTATAAGGTAGAGAGGTTGCGCCCCAACACGCCCCAAGAGAGCCCCGCCATTAAGCAGATAAACCCCAGTAAAACCCAAACTCGCCAGTACAAATCAGAGGGATATAGCCCGGTCATAAACAGGCCAATATTGTTGGGAATCACTGCCCACTGAGCAACAGTAAAAGCCCAAGTGAGCAGCCCATAGGCGGCGTAGGCCAGAACGGCCACAACAACAACAGTTAAAGCGCTATTAAACAGGTCGCTAAAGAGGTTTTTACGCATCCAGGCGATAGGCCCAGGTTGGGCAGCTATAGGCGGCATGGATGCAGCCGCATTGGGGTTGGCAGTGGTCATAACTCTAGCGCTCCTTAAACTGCACAGCCTGGTTAACTTGGTTCATCGTCAAAGAAATAATTAGGTTGATGACCAGGTAGGTGCCCATCAAGACCAAAAAGACTTCTACCGGACGACCCGTCTGGTTGTAGGTTGTGTTGGCGACGGCGTAAATCTCTGGATAGGCCACAGCGAAAGCCAGACTGGAGTTTTTGGCCAAGTTCATAAACTCACTGTTGAGGGGCGGCACAATAACGCGCATGGCCTGAGGAAATACCACCAGCCGCATCACTAGGCCATTGTTAAAGCCGACGGAGCGAGCCGCTTCCCACTGCCCTTTAGAGACAGACTGAATCCCGGCGCGAACAATCTCTGCAATAAACGCTCCGGTGTAAAACACCAGGGCCGACAGCGAAGCGACATACTCCCTCGAAAGGCGCATACCGCCGGTAACACCGCCGCCCTCAACCCCTTCAGGGAAGGCCCAGCCTAGCCCGAAGACAATCAGCACTAGGGCAGCCGCCCCGATGCCACCCAGAATATAAAGCTGAGTTTGGCCGCTGCCGCCCCGCTCCACCATTGATTTGGTTCGCACTCTCCAAACAAAGAAGGCAGCGATCGCCGCAGCGACAATCAGCCCCAGGCTAATCCAGGCGCGGGAGGTGTTCTCAGGCCAAAAAACATAGACCCCCCGGTTGTTGAGAAAGGCCAAACGCCCCAGGGAAATCTGATTTTCGGGCCTGGGCAGGCCGCCGTAGACGGCAAAGTACCAAAAGAAGAGCTGGAGCAGCAGGGGCACATTTCGCACCAGGCCCACATAGGCGCGGCTCAGCTTGTACACCAGCCAGTTGGTTGAAAAGCTAGCGACCCCAGCGGTTGTGCCCAGCACTGAGGCCAGCACAATCCCGGCGGCAATCAGCGTCAGGGTGTTGGCCAATCCTGCCAGCAGCGCTTTGAAATAAGGGTCTTGGGGCTGGTAATCAAGGGGGCTTTCGCCGATGCTAAAGCCAGCGGAATTTTGGAGAAAGCCAAAGCCAAAGTCAATGCCCTGGCGCTCTAGGTTGCCCGTAAGATTAAGCACCAGAAAGCTGATAATACCCGCCACAATCGCGACGACAATCACCTGAAAGGCAATCTTCCAGAATCGTTCATCTCGCAGGAGGGCAGCTATGTTGAAGTTATTGCTGCGATCGCT
>JBCDFX010000114.1:0-10527 GCA_039177155.1 Cyanobacteria bacterium P01_H01_bin.119 | reverse complement strand
CTTGAAGATCCTTATCTGTTAGCTTAATGGCCATACTCGCCCTAGCTACTGTGCGTCACAAATAGCACTGATTCTCGTTTGAGTAGTGTAGCAGAGCGCTTATGCGAGACTTGAACCGTGCGTAGAACATCACCGCTCCATGGCTAAAGCGAACTACTACAACGCGATCGCCCCCATCTACGATCAAACCCGCTGGATGACAGAAGCCATGGCAGAGGAGATTGCCGACAAAATTTTGGCTGTGGTTAACGCCACGCCCAACACCTCTTTTTTAGAGCCTGGCATCGGCACTGGGCTAAATATGCTGCCCCTGGTGAAGCGTGGCTATCCCGTCACGGGTATGGATATCTCTGCAGAAATGCTGGCTCAGCTTAAGCAAAAGCTTCAGCCCATACCGCCAAACTTAACCTTGATTCAGGCGGATGCTTCATCGCTACCCTTCCCCGATGATAGTTTCGATGTGGTGCTGACCGTTCATATGATTCATACGGTTTCAGACTGGCAGATCTTTCTCGATGAGGTTGGGCGAGTGCTCAAACCCCAGGGCTTCTATCTCAATGCCCAGTGGACAACGCCGCCAGCTCGGAAAGTGTTTGAGACCCACTTCAAAGCCATTCTCTTAAAGTACAAAGAGATAGCGATTCCTAAATATTTGGATAACTTGGTGGATGCGATCGCGGGCTACTGTCAAGCAAAAGGCTATCAATCTAGGTATTTCACGCTGAAACAGTGGACGGTAACCAATACTGTTGCCGAACTGCTCAGCAACTATAGAGCGCGGGCCTATGGATTTTGCTGGTGGCTGCCTGACGAGGTTTTTGATCTCGCCATAAAAGAATTTGAAGCCTTTTGCATCAATCACTATGGCTCTCTGGAGACGGAATTAACCTCTACCGCCCAGTTTGAACTGTGGGCCTACACGAAAACGCGATGAGCCATCTGACCAAAGCTATAGTGCGGGCCGAGGGGGATTACCCGCCAAGCATAGGCTTTGCCATCTAGCGTTAGCGATCGCACGTTGCGTCTTCCTATCGCCCCTCGAAGTAGTTAGGTTCCAGCCTTTAAATTAACCTGTTGCAAACACTGTTCAACATCCTGCAGAACCCGCTGAGCCGCCAAAATGCTGCGCCCGGAGCCCCATACTTCCCCGGCAACTTCACAGACGGCATCTGCTTTGACAGCGCCAAGCTGAGACCACAGCGGGTCTGCGGTGAATTCTGCCTTGGATTCTGACTCCCACTCAGGGTTATGAATCAGAAAGATAACGTCTCCGTCAGGATCATTGAGCTCTTCGCGGGAAAACCTGACAAAAAACTGCTCGGTAGAGCTTTGAATCGAGTTACGGCTAAACCCAACTTCTTCCAAAATTGAGCCTGAAAAGCTGGTGGGGGTATGGGCGATTAGTCCTCGAGGCGTAGACACCAAAATCGATACGGTGACGTCCTCTGCGGGTGTCGCTATTGCCGCTTGCAGGTCTTCAAGCTGCTGCTGATACTCTGCTAAGCGCTGTTCAGCTTGCTCTGGGCGACCCAGGGCTTCAGCAAATAAACGAAAGTTGTCTTTCCAGTCCCAATCACGACCGGCGCCTTGAATAAACACCGTTGGCGCAATTTGAGTTAGTTGGGGATAGATGGCCTCTGAGATGCTTTTGGCACCCAAAATCAGATCCGGATCGAGCTCCAGGATAGTTTCTAAATTTGGCTGATTAAATTGCCCAATCACCGGAATGTCCGCAGCAACCTCGCCTAGGTATTCAGGCGGTGCGCCATAGCGAATAGTACCGACGGGCTCAATCCCCACCGCCAGCGCGGCATCTAGGGGAGTTGTGTCGAGCATCACCACCCGCTGAGGCTCAACGGGCACCTGAGAAGTGCCCATTGCATGCTCCACCGCTTGGGTTGGCTCGTCAGATTCTGACAGGGTGACCGGCTGGGATTGACAACCGACCAAAATAAGGCCAATTGCCAACCCCATTAAGCTGCTATAAACGGCAAAATTGCCCATAACGATCGCTAGAAGTTAATCGAATAGCGCAAGCTTAGCGTACGGCCAGGATTAGGAACAATTTGACCGATGTTGGTGCGATTCTGCTGACGAGCCGTGAGGTATTGGGTATTGAACAAATTGCCAATGCCCAGCGTCAACTGGCCGCCCCCAAGCTGAATACTACTGGAGAAGTCTACAATCGTATAGCCGCCAACAGCAGTCTCATTGCCTGCAGTGTCGTCACCAAGGCGGACACCTACCAATAGCAAGTCCAAACGGTTTGTCCATCCTGGCAGGGTGTCATTTTCAATGTAAAAGCCAAATTTTTGGGGCTGAATCTCGAGCTGACCCAACCGCTCAAAAACGCCGTCATTATTGACGTCATTTTCGCCCTGATTCCAGCTATACAGACCCCCTAGCCGCAGCGTGTCCATAGGCTGCCAGTCGAGGGTGGCTTCAAAGCCATAGTTGCGCTGCGGTGCCCGCTCAATAACGCCGACGGTTTGACCCATAACGGTAACAAGGGAAATAGCGCTGCCCAAATCAGATTGGTTGTAGAAGCCGGTAAGGG
The DNA here is from genome assembly GCA_039177155.1 of Cyanobacteria bacterium P01_H01_bin.119. GTDB lineage: Bacteria > Cyanobacteriota > Cyanobacteriia > Phormidesmidales > Phormidesmidaceae > JBCBZT01. The sequence continues at coordinate 7,970 of JBCDFX010000114.1, read as the reverse complement.
TGCCTTGGATTTGATCTAGCTCGACCCGGACACCAATCTCATAATTGTCCACTTTTTGGGGCTCGGGCAATAATCTGGAAACACCGGAAATTGCGCCAACACGAGCGGCCAGAGCACTACCAATATTTGGGATGGAGAATCCTTGAGCAAAGCTGGCAAACAAGTCAACTTCTGGAATGGGACTATAAAGCAGCCCCGCATTAAACGACACGTCGGTGAAATGTCTGCTGCCCCCCTGCCTCTCTCTGGGAGCAGCGGCTACAAAAGCAAGCTGGTAATCTGGAACCGACAAATTTACGCTCTCATAGCGCAGACCGCCGCTAATCTGAAACTGATCGGTAATATCCCAGGTGGCCTGGGCAAAGAGACCTAAACTGTCCAAACTATAGGAGGGAAAGCGATCCAGGCTGGTGTCAGTTACGGATGCAAACCCGGTCGTAGCCGCATCATCGTTATTGACGAATAGGGGTGAATCTGTCTCATTTTGCGTATAGTCAACCCCCCATAGCAGACTGGCTGATTCTCCCAGGGCGGTGTCAATTTGTAGCCGTCCGCCCAACTCCGTGTCACTTAGGGTCGTTTGCCATACTCGAGGAAATAGGGGTAGGGGAAAACCAGGCCCTAAATCCGTAAAGATATCAACCAGATCGGTATCGCGATAGTAAAGCTGAAGATCGAGCTGGGAGCTTAGGATATCAGCATGACTGTAGGCCAGACTCAAAACATGATTAATCTGCCGGGGCGCTTCCTCATAGCGAGCGCCTACAAACTGCGCTCGCCCAAACTCAGCATCGGGCGGCAGCGTCCCACCGGGGGCAGTAATATAATCTGTGCCTTGTCCCTGTCGATAGAAGCTGTAATTAAGCTCTACACGCTGCTGCTCGTCAAAGTTATAGCCTAGCTTGGCTAACACGCCTAGGCGATCGCTGTTGGCGATACCGTTGGGCGCAAGGCGGATGCCGCCAGCCTCAAATTGAGCTGCAGTAGAGTCGTAGGACAAAGACAGCAGTCCGTCAGCTCGCTCGCTGGATGCCGATACCCCCAGTTCAACTTCATAGCCAAAGCGATCGCCTTCGCTAGAGGTCAAACTGACATCGCCGCCAATACTGAGGTTGTAGGCGATCGCTGCCTCACTGGGCCGACGGGTAATGATATTAATCACACCGCCTGTACCGCCATCTCCATAAATGGCGCTGGGGCCGCGCAGCACCTCAATCTGCTCAATTTGTTGGGGCGCAATGGTGCTTAAGCTTCTCTCAAAACCATTGTTGTTGGGCGTCTGGGGTATGCCATCGATTAGCACGACAATTGGGCGACCGCGTAGTCGTAGTCCCAACGTGCTGTCTTCACCGGTCGGCGGCGATAAACCTGGCACCAGGCGGCCCAAAATATCCGGCAGAGTGGTGTTAAACAGGAGCTGCTGCTGAATCTGCTCGCGCTCGATGACCGTTACCGAACGGGGCACGTCTCGTACATCTTCTTCGGTACGGGTCGCCGTCACAATCACCTGAATCGCGTCTGCGTCTTCCACTATGCCAGTGGCAATTCCGGGCACCACGCTTAGCACCAAATTTCCGGCTTCTGCACTTACTTGGGCTGTGGGCGGTGCATCAGTACCGGTAATCGAAACCTGAACCCCGCCGCCGGGCAGCTCCAAAACCTGCACCAAAGCAATTCCTTCGGCGGGGCTAAACTGCTCTGCCGCTGACGGATCAGTTAGATCTAGAGTGGCGTCGGGAATAGTAGTAATTAGAGCGTTGCCGACTGACTCAGAAGCCCCCGCAGCGAGCGGTTGGTCGGAGACCAGCACAACATCAATTCCCTCAGGCGTAGTGCTAATTTGCACATCGGTAATGGCTGGTGCCTCAGCTTGTGCAATCTGGTCGGGCTGTGCAATCTGATTGGCCTGGATGGTCCGGTCTGCCTGAGTGACCTGATCTGCCTGAGTGACCTGATCTGCTTGAATACTTTGATCTGCGGTTTCTGGAGGCGAAATGCCCAGTCCATCAGCAAGTTCATCAACAAGTTCACCAACCACTTCATCCGCGGTGCTAGCATCGGCCTCAAGCAGCGCTGTTGTTTCAGCGCTATCGACTGCCGTCGGGGACGGAAGCTGCGGCGGCAGAATATCTGCAACGGATTCTGCTTCAGTCTCGGGTTCTTCTCCCACTTGGGAAACCGGCAGCGTTTGAGCCGACGCGGGATGGGCCAATATAACTGCCATCGTACTGGCTAAAACGCTGTAGCCAAGTAGCCTAATTTGAGCTTTCATCATGTCCTCACACACTTTATATCAGCAGCAAAACGGCCTGTGGCAGCCTATAAAAGCACCGCCCAGAGCCGGATTTCACCGTTAATTAAGAATTATTCTCAGTATCTTATGCGTTTCTCTGACCCAGAATAAACGTGGGCCGTTTCCCAGCGGGACTGATTTGTGCTTTAGCGGGACTTTTACGCGATCGCTCCAGGAACTGTCATCCTTTAAACGTCTAAGTCTTTTGAAATAGACTTTATACAGCTTTGGTCAGATTGCTTGCCGCACCGGGTATCGCTGGCGTGATTGATTAAGCCCTACGCCTTAAGGTAGCGACTGGGCGCAACATGAAATTTTTTCTTAAAGGCCACTACAAACGAGCTGCGACTGGCATAGCCGACCCAACGGGCCGTTTCTTGGATATTAAGCTGTCCGGTTTGCAGCAGTCGCTGAGCCTGCTCCATCCGGTGATCGTGGAGGTAGCCAAACACGGTGCTGTTAAACACCTGATGAAACCCCTGCTTCAGCTTGCGCTCATTAAGCTGTACCTGCCTGGCCAACTCCGAAAGCGAGGGAGGGTTGGTCAAATCTCGAATCAAAATATTTCGGGCCTGATAGATGCGATCGATATCTGAGGCTAGCAAAGATTTTTGCTGCGTCGATGAGCCTGGCAGCATCTGATCAAGGTGTAGCGCCAGTAGCTCTAGCACCTTCGCCTCTAAGTACAGTTGACGGGCGATGCCCTGATAGGGCCACTGCAAGATTTGCTGAAGCACGTGCTGCTGGGCAGGGGTGATGGCTGCCGGATAGTAAAGATGGGCCTGTTCCGGGTGTTCAATGGCCAGTCGAATATCGCTGGGTAACTCTTGAATGCGATCGCTAAACGTTGGCAGCAGCTCCGGAACAATCCGAATTCTAACCGCACAAATATGATGCTCAGCCGGATATTCTTCAATCTCAGTAGTGTGAGGTAAGCAGTATAGATAGCTTTTACCCGCCGCCTCCTCTTGAGCCGTGGCTAGCCCAGCATTATCTACCCGGATACCGCCCGACAGGTAGTAGGCCAAAGTTAACGGCATAGTCAGGTGGTGCTGGCCCTTGTAAGTATGGGTTTGGCGCTTTTTGAAGTCAACAACGCTCAGCTTTAGGCCGGGTCTGAGCTGTATAACACGCCCATAGCCCCAGCCCAGGGCACGCGGCATCTGACAAAAGCCTTCGGTACCGTCTTGATACTCAGAAACCTCGCCGTTAGCCCGGCATTCGGCCATGATGCTATTGACCTCAGCTCCTGTCAGAATCTTAGCCATCAAGCCATTTCACCAGATACTATGTAAACCATAGCACTGTTGGCAATAGTTCCCAATAAAACGACTTGGGGTGTATCATCGGCGACCTATCGCTTTTAGACACAGTTCAACATCTGTCAAAATCTGATTAGCAGCCAGGATACTGCGCCCCCCCGTCCAGACAATGCTATCTACTTCGCAAACTAGACCTTGCTCTACCGCATGGAGCGTTGACCAAAGGGGATCGTTGATAAACGCAGACTTAGCCATGCTGTCCTCCAAGGTATGAGTGTGTAGCAAAAACACCACGTCTCCATCGATTTCAGTTAAATCCTCCCGCGATAGCTCAATACCGTAACGTTTGCCCTCCCCCTGGGCTGGATTGCGAGCAAAGCCAATCTCCTGCAAAACGGAGCCTGAAAAACTATTGGCACTGTAGGCGACAATGCCGCCGCTCCAATGGGCAATAACCGAGACTATTAAGGTTTCAGGAGTCTCCGTCAATGAGGCCTGCAGCCCTTCGACCCGCTGTCGATAATCAGCCAAGAGTTGCTCAGCCCGCTCCGTTTGCCCTAGTGCTTCAGCATAGAGCTGAAAGTTTGCCTGCCAGTCCCCTTTACGACCGTTGTCCTGACTGAGAACGGTAGGCGCAATTTGCGCCAGTTGTGAATATATGGCTTCAGAGGTAACCCGATTGCTCAAAATCAGGTCGGGGTCGAGCTGAAGAATGGCTTCTAAGCTGGGCTGAGGCCAATTCCCCACAGTAGGAATAGCGCTGATAGCATCTTCATATAGGGGAGCACTCGTCACCGCCATACGGCCAACGGGTTGAATATCCAGCGCTAAGGCAGTGTCCAGCGGTGCATAGTCAAGCACGACGACGCGTTCAGGTGAGGCTGGGACCACCGTCGTGCCCATGGCATGTTCTACAACTCGGGTCGCTCCAGTGCCATCTGCTTCAGAAAGTGATGGAGAGAGTGGCCCAGGCGGTGTTGGCTGACAGCTTATAAGCAGGATGAGCCAGATTAACCCCATCCAGCCGTTGCGGATCAGTTTAGTCAGCATAAATCTTAGAACTGAATCGAGTAGCGGACACTCAGAGTAGTACCTGGCGCAGCATAGCGCCGTTCTTCAAAACCACCGACCCGTTCCTGGGAGGTTAAGGGTAAGTAGTTGGTGTTAAGGAGATTCTCAATGCCCACGGTCAAACGCCCTTGTCCCAACTGTATGCTGCTTAGCAAGTCCAGCGTGACATAGCTATTGACGGTGAAGGGATCGACTCCGTCAATAAAGGCGCGATCGCGATCGCCCACCAGCAGCATTTGCAGCCGATTTGTCCAGCCGGGGGTCGTCTCATTTTCTAAATATAGCCCCAGCTTATAGGGCGGTACGTTGAGAGATCCCAGGGCCAGAAACTCCCCATCGTTATTGACGTCGTTTTCTCCTTCGCTCCAGCTAAAGAATCCTCCCAATTGCCACGTGTCACTGGCTTGCCAGTCTATAGCTGCTTCCAAGCCATAGTTACGCTGAGGGGCTCGCACCAGTTCTGAAAAGCCGGTTGCAGGATTAAATACAATCGCACTGCCCAGATCAGACTCACTATAAAAACCAGCCAGGCTGACCTGCAGTTGATCAAGCTCTGCGCGGAGGCCAACCTCAAAATTGTTCACTTCCTGGGGGGTCAAGGCCAGATCAGTACTGATATCAAAGGTGGGGGCTGCGGCGGAAAAAACTGACCCCAAGTTAGGAATAGAAAACCCCTGCGAGAAGTTGGCAAATAGCCCAATCTCTGGAACGGGGCGATATAGCAGACCAGCATTAAACGATACATCGCTAGCACCGCCACTACCGCCCTGGCGATCGCGAGGGGCCGCAAGCGCAAAAGCAAGTTGATAGTCTCCCACCGAAAAATCGAAGTCATCGTAGCGAACGCCGCCGCTGATTTGAAACTGTTCGGTAATGTCCCAGCGTGCCTGGGCAAACAATCCCAAACTATTCAGTTCGTATCGAGGGAAAAGAGAAAACTGATCAACAATGTTTAAGGTTCGACTGGCGTCAAACGCCGCCGCATCCAAAAATAGAGCCGCAATCTCATTGGTTTCTTGGGTATAGTCAGCGCCCCAGAGCAGGCTGGCAGTGCTCCCCAAAGGGGTTTCTACCTGCGCCCGTGCACCCCATTCAGAGAGCGTACTTCGATCCTGAAAGATATCGGGGAAAGTGGCAAAAGGAAATCCTAAGGGCCGCAAATCTGAGAAGGTGCCAGCCTGCTCTAGATCTCGATAATACGTTTGTATGTCGAGCTGAGACCCCAGCAGATTCGCGTGGCGATAGGTGAGATTCAGAATGTGATTGGTCAGTTGAGGCGTGGCGTCATAGTTAATAGCGCCAATCTCCACGGCCCTTGCCACCTGATTGCCTGGAATTGCAAAAATGGAGCGATCTGTGGCAAACACCGTATCTAATGTGTCTTGGTAAAAGCTGTAGGTAAACGCCAGTCGCTGCTCCTGATTAATGTCATATCCCAGCTTGGCTAACAGACTAACGCGATCGGAGTCGCTAATCCCGGTTTCGGGTGGAATACGGTTGCCGCCAGCATCAAATCGGGCATTGTTGGCGTCGTAGGTCAACATTAAACGGCCATCTAAATTGTTATCGGCGGCAGCGACCCCAAGGCCGACGTTGTAGCTAAAGCTATCTCCCTGGAGCGACGTCAAACCCACGCGGGTCCCCGCGCTAACGTCGTAGACAACCCCTGATTCAATCGGAGCCCGGGTAATAATATTAATCACTCCGCCCGTGGCACCGTCTCCATAGATAGCGCTAGCCCCAGGCACCACTTCAATTCGTTCGATTGAGTCTGGCGCAATGCCGTTTAGCTCAGGTCCTGCACCGCTGTTCAAATTTTGAGGAACGCCATCGATTAGCACCTGAGCATTTCGACCCCGCAGGGTGAAGCCCCGAGTTGTCGTTTGTAAGGTGGGGGGCGACAGCCCCGGCACTAGCCGCCCCAAAATATCCGGGAGGTTATTAGTGAACTGCAACTGCTGCTCGATTTGTTCACGCTCAATTACGGTCACCGAGCGGGGAATATCTAAAACGGTTTCCTCAGTACGGGTAGCGGTGACAATCACCTGAATAGCCTCCAAGTCATCGCCTGATGCGGTGGCAACCCCTGGCACCACGCTTAACACCAAATTACTCGCCTCTACACTTACTTCGGCTACCGGTGGAGCCTCTGCACCAGTGACTGAAACTTGAACTGCACCGTTAGGCAAATTCAACACCTGCACCAGAGCAATACCCTCAACTGGGGCAAATTGTTCAGCCATGGCCGGATCGATTAGCTCCAGGCTGGCATTGGGAATTTCAATAATTAATGCATTGCCAGAGATCTGGGATGCTCCGGGGGAAAGGGGCCGATCGGATACCAGAACGATATCTAACCCCTCGGAGGTTGAGCTAATCTGCACATCGGTGATGATGGCCGCTTCTGCTTGAGCTACAGGGTTAAGTGGTTGTGAATCAATAGCTGTGCCCTGTGTCTCTAAAGTGATTGAATTTTGTGCTTCGATTGAAGCCTGAGCAAATGCAGGATAAGCAATTCCTGCCAAGGCAAAATGGGTTAGCACACCACAGCTAAGCCACGTAGTTTGAATTGTCATGATTCCTCACACCTAAATTTGGGCCGCCGCAACGGGGTTTTTCGATGTCAGAGCGATGGATAGAATATGCCCTTGAAGTCCCAATTGCAGGCAAACAGCAGCCGCCTCCAATGACAGGTAGGCTGCTTTGTTAAGAATGTTTCTCGGCACTAATATGATTGTGAGTCAGTTCCAGGGTGGGGTCGTCTTCGAGCCTGGATACTTCGTCTTCGAGAGCAATTTTTTCCAGTGTTTTTGGCGCTGAGTATGGGCAAATCAGCCTTTTAGACTGCTGATGTTGTAGGTTTTCAGCCCATTTTCTTGAGATAGTGGCTGGGAGCAAGCTCAAATTTCTTCTTAAATGCTGCCACAAAAGAGCTGCGGCTAGTGTAGCCGACTTGGTAGGCGGTTTCTTGCACGTTGAGGTTGCCGGCTTGCAAAATCTGTCGGGCTCGCTCCATGCGGTGGTCGTGCAGATAGCCAAAAACGGTGGTATCAAATACCTGACGAAATCCCTGGCTCAGTTTATTTTCGTTGAGATGTACTCGCCGCGATAAATCAGAGAGCGACGGCGGAGAAGCCAGATTTTGAATCAAAATGTCTCGAGCTTCGTAAATCCGATCAATATCGCAGGTTTTAAGGGACGGAGGCTGATCAGGCTGACCACCTATCAGTTGCCTAAACTGTAGCGCCAGCAGTTCTAAAACCTTGCCCTCAATGTAGAGTTGACGACTTAGTCCGTGATAGGGCCACTCTAGAATCTGCTGTAAAACCTGCTGTTGAGCGGGG
>JBCDFX010000113.1:0-10531 GCA_039177155.1 Cyanobacteria bacterium P01_H01_bin.119 | reverse complement strand
AGGAAGCTGCCAATGGCTGAGCCAAACAAAAATACCAGAGCAGCCGGAACGAGCCATGCCACAGTTAAGCGATTTTGAATCCGTCTTTCTCAGAGTACCCAGCCGCCCCTAATCAGTTGCCCTAAGGAATCATCCCGTTAAACTGCCCCAGATCACCCCAGTGAATTGCTCTAATTAATCAACAGACTAAAGGATCGATAAACTAAAGAAGACTTGCTTGTAAGGGCACACTTATGACCCAGACGCCCCACCCGGTCACCGAAGCCATTATTTATCCCGACAGCGACGGGCAGCCTATGGCCGACAATACTAAACAGTTTCGCTGGGTTGTCACCATCAAAGAAAACCTGGAAATTCTGTTTGCCGATCGCGCTGATGTGTTTGTGGCCGGAGATTTACTGTGGTATCCAGTCGAAGGTAGCAATACCCTGCGCCAGGCTCCTGATGCTTTGGTTGTGTTTGGCAGACCCAAAGGCGATCGGGGCTCTTATCAGCAGTGGAAGGAAAACAATATTCCCCCTCAGGTCGTCTTTGAAATTCTGTCCCCCGTTAACCGTCCGTCAGAACTGCTGCGTAAATTTAAGTTTTACGAGCGCTATGGTGTTCAAGAATACTATATCTACGATCCTGACGATTTTGAACTCACAGGCTGGCAGCGACGGGACGATAAGCTAATCTCAATCGACGATATGAATGGCTGGGTAAGTCCGCTGTTGGATATTCGCTTTAGGCTGAATCCTGGTGAATCAGAAGAATTAGAAATTTACCGCCCTGACGGTCGCAGGTTTTTGACCACTTTAGAGCTTGAAGCGCGAGCGATCGCGGCAGAAAATCGAGCGATCGCGGCAGAAAATCGGGCAGCGACGGCAGAAGAAAGACTGGCTCAATACCGCGATCGCTTTGGTGATTTGTCTGAATAGGGCAAACGGTGACTGATTCAGTAGCTGATTCCATCGAGGGTCGGTTATTGCGACTTAACCGCCCTCTAGCAACACGCTAATCTATCATCGTTAGCACTCTATGATTTTGAGTGCTAATTTTTTGATGGCAGAGCTGGAAGGCTGGATATGGCAAAAATAGTAGAATTTGACGAAGCTTCACGGCAGGCCCTGGAGCGGGGCGTAGATGCCCTGGCAGATGCTGTAAAGATTACTTTGGGGCCTAAAGGTCGCAACGTGGTCTTAGAGAAAAAGTTTGGTGCGCCGCAGATTGTTAACGACGGCATCACCATTGCAAAAGAGATTGAGCTTGAAGATCCCTTAGAGAACACCGGAGCGCGACTGATTCAGGAAGTCGCCTCTAAGACTAAAGATCTGGCCGGGGACGGCACGACCACCGCAACGGTGCTGGGTCAGGCCATGATTCGTGAAGGCTTGAAAAACGTCGCGGCTGGTAGTAATCCTGTTAGTCTGCGTCGTGGAATTGAAAAGACCGTCAACAAACTGGTAGAAGAGATTAAGGCAGTCGCTGAGCCCGTAGCTGGCAATGCCATCGCCCAGGTTGCAACCGTTTCTGCGGGCAGCGATGAAGAGGTCGGCGAAATGATCTCCCAGGCGATGGACAGGGTAACTAAGGACGGCGTGATTACCGTAGAAGAGTCCAAGTCCCTAACCACCGAGCTAGAGGTTGTCGAAGGGATGCAGCTTGATCGGGGCTATATTTCCCCTTACTTTGTGACCGATCAAGAGCGAATGGTCGCCGAGCTGGAGAATGCCGCCATCCTAATTACCGACAAGAAAATTGGCTCTATTCAGGACTTGGTTCCCGTTCTAGAGCGAATTGCCCGGGAGGGTCGTCCTCTAGTTATCATCGCCGAAGATGTGGAAGGGGAAGCCCTGGCGACTTTGGTGGTAAACCGTATGCGAGGTGTTCTCAACGGAGCCGCGATTAAAGCACCTGGCTTCGGCGATCGCCGCAAGGCCATGCTGCAAGATATTGCTGTTCTCACAGGCGGTCAGGTAATTTCCGAGGAGGTGGGGCTCAGCCTTGACACCGCAACTTTGGATATGCTGGGCACTGCTCGTAAAATCACTATCACCAAAGACACCACCACCATCGTGTCAGAGAGCGCCAACAAAGCCGAAGTTGATAAGCGCGTTGCTCAAATCCGAAAAGAGCTGGATCGCAGCGATTCTGATTACGATAAAGAAAAGCTCTCTGAGCGTATCGCCAAGCTTGCGGGCGGCGTCGCGGTGATCAAAGTCGGTGCGGCAACCGAAACCGAACTCAAAGATCGCAAGCTCCGCATTGAAGATGCACTCAATGCCACCAAGGCAGCCGTAGAGGAAGGCATCGTTCCCGGCGGCGGCACCACCTTAATCCATATGGCTAAAAAGGCTGACAGTCTTAAAGAGGGGCTGACTGCTGAAGAGCAAATCGGCGCGGATATTGTGTTTAAGGCGCTAGAAGCTCCCCTGCGTCAAATCGCCAATAATGCTGGCGCTGAAGGCGCAGTGGTGGTTGAAAAGGTGCGTGAATCCGCCAGCAATATGGGCTACAACGCCCTGACTGGCGAAATCGAAGACCTGATTTCTAGCGGCATCATTGATCCGGCCAAGGTTGTGCGTTCTGCCCTGCAGGATGCGGCCTCTATAGCCGGTATGGTGTTGACCACTGAAGCCTTAGTGGTTGAAAAGCCCGAACCCGAAGCACCAATGCCCGATCCCAGCGGCGGCATGGGCGGTATGGGTGGCATGGGTGGTATGGGCGGCATGGGCGGCATGGGTATGATGTAAGCCCATGCGCTAGCGCAATAGCTCCGTATAACTGATTAAACTGAAAGGGCTGGGACTAGAATTTTAGTCCCAGCCCTTTTTCAATAGCAGCTTCACTGCGCCCTATGAAAAACCTGGACGTCATTAAGAACCCAAAATTTCTTGAATTTTCGGGCTCACAAATTGGTAAGGGAACGCCAGAAATTACAGTAATTCATTACGATTGCTGGACACTGAGAATCACTCTGAACTTTAACCGTCAAGATCAGCCTGTTTACGTGAATTTTGATGGAATCTGTGGATTCAGAGTCCTAGATGAAGGAGACTTACTCGAATTCTGGAAATCCAATCAGCACCTATCTGGATGGCTGTGGCAAGTAGAACAGGGTGGCTGTAGTTAAGCGTCCCGCAGAACATATCCGACGCCGCGAACGGTTTGAATCAGTCGTTTTTCGTTTTCTCCATCAATTTTAAGTCGTAGATATCGCACGTAGACTTCAATCACATTCGACTCACCCATAAAATCATAGCCCCAGACATTTTCTAAAATCTGCTCGCGGCTTAGCACCTCGCGGGGATGCTCCATCAAATACCTCAGCAATTCAAACTCTTTCATCGTCAAGTCGATAGGGCGTCCGCCTCGCACAGCGGTTGGGTTGGCAACATCTAAGGTGAGTTCTCCAAACCGTAAGTGCTCAACGTCCAGTGGGGTGGGTTTTAGGTACAGATTGACGCGATCGAGGAAATCTTCGGCTCGGTAGGGTTTTAGGATATAGTCGTCTGCGCCAGCTTCTAGACAGGCAATGCGATCTTCCAACTGCTCACGTACCATCATCAGCAGAAGCGGGGTTTTCATGCCTTGGGCGCGCAGCTGGGCACAAAGCTCTAATCCTGACTCCCCGGTTAGCATCCGATCGATGATGATCAGGGCTGGGTCGGCAACTTTGGCTTGCATAAGACCTGTTTCAGCGTCATGGGCAACAGCTGTGCAGTAGCCGGCCTCTTGCAAATCGACGCTGATGGTTTGGGCTAGGGTCATATTAGCTTCGACCACTAGCACACAAGGCACAGTCTCAGAGGTCGCTAAATTCATCGGAATTCCTGCCTGAGATAAGATACCGCCTACCCGACAGCGTTGATGTGTCTTGATGTTGAGGCGTGACTCATTGAGTACGGTATCAAACATTCGGCGATCGCAACCGCAATCCACCGAATCTTCACCGTAGAACTTCATAGGGCGTTACTTCGCCGCCAAAGCGTATTGAACTGCGTATTGCGCTATTGGTGTTAAGGGTGCAGAAGCTGCTGCTGAAACTGCAAAGCGCTGGGGGTGTCTGGAATTTCGCTAGCTAGCTTTTGCACAAGCTGTTGACGGTCTAAATGAGGATTGTCCGCCAGCGTCTCTTCTATAAGAAAAGATGCCATTGGCCCAATATAGTCTACTAATGCAGCTTGGCAACGCTCTAGAAAGGCTGAATCAAGGATCGCCCTGCTAGAGGATGCTTGTAAAGCCGAGTGGGGAACAGTGCTGTCTATGTTATCGGGAGCTTCGGGGCGCTGCGATTGAGAAGACTGAGCGGTTGCGCCTAGGGTTAGGGAGGTCTCATCGGCGACGGGCTGAAGGGCGCTGAGCAGCTGTTGAGACTGGTTGCTATCAGAAAGCTGGTCTGCCAGGGCGATTACAAAGTCTTGGGGAGCAGCCTGGGGCATCTGATCCAAAACATCGTCCACAATCACTTGGCCCATAGGACCGATGATATGTACCAAAGCGCTCTGGCAGCGATCGATAAAATCGGGTGCTGCTTCAAACAGGGACATAGACGATGGCGGAGGTTGGGAAGCAAATTCAAAGGCCCGATCGGAGTGGGGCCACGGACTGCTGATAGTTATCTCTCCGACGCTATTTGAACTCGCTATTTGACTCGCCGAGGCGATCGCGGTGGGCTCATCCATCCCCAGTTGAGAAAGATGCACCGGAACCGCATCTAGCGCTAATAGTACGTCCTTGGCAGCCTGATAGCGATCGCGGGGACGGCTAGCGGTTAGTTTCTCTAGCACTTCTACCAGTGCCGGATTGAGATTAACCTGCTGCTGCCATTGCCAGTCTAAAGAGGTCTGATCCATCAGTTCGCGGGGCTTTTGACAGGTGAGCAGCACCACTGCCGTTACGCCCAATGCATAGAGATCGCTGCACGGATAGCACTGTCCTAGCTGCATTTGCTCCGGCGGAGAATAACCAAATTTTCCCACCATAGAAGCGGGTTTGTCGTTCTCTGCCTGATTGGCTTGAGACCAGATGCGGTTAATGGCATCGTTGACCAAGCCAAAATCAATCAGGATAGGCAGGTTGCGATCGCGAGAGAAGATCACATTATCAGGAGAAATATCCCGGTGAATCAGAGACAGCCCGTGGAGGTAGTCCAGCACATGGAGCATTTGCCTCAGCCACTGGGTCACCTCTGCTTCTGAGAAAGTTTCTTTTTGCTGCCGCTTCCGCCGCACCATCTGGGCGTAGGTAATGCCATCAATATATTCCTGCACAATAAATAGGCGCTGAGCCTGGGTAAAGCAGGCCAAGAATTTTGGCACCTGGGGATGATTGATTTGATAAAGGGTTTTTGCCTCTCGCTTAAACAGGTCAAGCGCTTTCTGCAAATTACCGCCGCTTTTTTGGTTGGGCACAAACTCCTTGAGCACGCACAGCTCACTAAATCGCTGAGTGTCTTCAGCCAGGTAAGAGCAGCCAAATCCTCCCTGTCCCAGCAGGCGCTGAATCACGTAGCGCCCCGCAACTTTTTCGCCCGGCGGTAAATATTCGGCTCCGCTAGCGGCGGGCTTAACCTCGGTTGGCTGGGGTTGAAGCGGCTGAATCTGGTAGGCTGGCACCGCTTCTTGAATATTTTTGAGCTGCAGCGGCCCCAGAAAAGAGGCGTCTAGATCAAGCTGAGATTTGACCACATCGTAAACAATTTGAGACAGACAAATCGCCCCGGGCTGAGCCTCAGTTTGGAGCCGAGCCGCAATATTGACCCCGTTGCCCATCACATCAGACTGGCTAAAAAAGACATCCCCTAGGTGAATACCAATCCGGTGAAGCAGGCTCTGATCTGTCGAGAGAGACCGATTAAGCTGAGTTAGCTGATGCTGGATTTCGATGGCGCATCGCACTGCCTGAACAGCGCTGGCAAAATAGAGCAGCAGCCCGTCTCCAGTGGATTTGAGCACTCGTCCTTCTAGGGTTTTGCAGGTGTTTTCCATTAGCTGCAGGTCCCGCTGAATTATGCGCAGGGTCGATTCTTCCTCAATCGACATGCGGGCGCTGAAGCCAACCGCATCTGTCACAACAATCGCGGCTAGGGTACGGTATCCCTGGTTTTGAAAAAGCGGAGTCTGTTCCATCGCAGAGAGGGCCGCAGAAAGGGCCGCAGAGAAGTTGTAAACGAAAATTTAGGCAGCAGGTCTGGGCGATGCGCTCACTCACAGTCTACGCCGATCTCAGTCTGCACCGCTCTCAAAATATGTTGATAACTGAATCATTCAGCCTTTTGGTGAGTGGCCTCAATCACCGTGTGCACATTGCCACGGGGAGAAAAATCGCCTTTGACCTTGATTTCATAAGGATTGCAGGCCGCTATCATATCGTCCAGAATTTGATTGACCGATTCTTCGTGGGAGATATAGCGATCGCGGTAGCTATTGATATAGAGCTTAAGCGCCTTGAGTTCCACAACTTTTTCGTCGGGAATATAGGTAATGTAAATGGTGGCAAAGTCTGGATAGCCAGAAAACGGGCACTTACAGGTAAACTCTGGCAGCGTGATATCGATGGTATAGCGTCGTCCGGGGCGAGGGTTGGGGAAAGTGGTTTCTAAGCTGCCAGACTGAATGGCACGTTCTCCATATTTTATTTCTATATCAGAAGGCGCTGGGGCGGAGCTGGCGCTTGTAGGGAGAGACATAGCGATTGTTAAGATCCTTGCGAAGGCGTATCTTGCTTAAACCCCATTCAACCTGGAAACCAGCACTCCTTAAGGCAAAAGCCAGGTATTTAGATGGAGCTCAGACTACAGCTTAAACGCTCAGTGCCCCAGTCCGCTGTTTCCCCAGGCGGGTGAGCTTAGGGCGATCGCCGCCACATAACACCCACCCGCCAAAAAACTGCTTGACTAAATAGGCTTTAGTTGCTGTAATTTGTACGACTTCTTTGACCAACAGTGCCAATCCCCATAACGCCCCATTGCCGATTATGAATCCGCCCCTATCGTCAGATTCCTCGTCTCATATACCGGGTCGAGTTGCTGCCCACCATCCGCCCCAGCGCAGCACCCCTGCCGTGCCTATTTCAATCTACCGAGAGCTTGCGGCTGAACTGCAATCTACCAAAGCTGTAGTTGACACACTGCGGCTTCAAAATGAGCACCTGGTTCGGCAAAACCACCAGCTGCGTCAAGAAATTCAAAACTTTGTCCAGTTCTCGGTTCAGTTGGGCAATATGACTGGATTCTCGCCCCGCGGCGCTGACGGTCAACCGCCATCCGCTTCAACCGCTTCGGCCCTATCGGAGCTGTCCGAGTTTGAGCTGCCAACTGCACCGACCGAGCCAAAGCCCAAATCGCTTCGATCAAAATCTAAGCCTGAGGGCCGCAAGCCAGAGCCAGCCCAGCAAAAGCCCCGCCCCGCCCCAGATGATTTTGGCGGGCCATCTAATCCTTTGCCGCTAAATTTTCCAAAAGTTCGGGAGTCTCTCTATACCGAGCAGCCCCAAGGCCCTAAGCGATCGCTAAAGGCCGAATCACCCCAGGAACGCGACCTCAGCACGCTATGGCTGGTGCTGTCGATTATTGTGATTGTGTCCACCGCGTTTGGAGCGGGCTTTTTGATTATGAAGCCCTTGATGAACAATCGCTAAGCAGGGCGCTGAGATATGCCCCCTGAAATAATGGGAGAATAGCGTTAGGGAAGAAACCGTATCTTGTGATACTGTAAGTCCCCCCTCTGCCTAGGGTAAACATAAAGCTGCCGGACACCCTATCGGTAAGGTGTAACATCGGCACGACATAGGGAGATCTGAGTTAGCAATGAAAAAAATCGAAGCGATTATTCGTCCATTTAAGCTCGATGAGGTCAAAATTGCCCTCGTCAATGCCGGGATTGTGGGTATGACTGTCTCTGAAGTGCGTGGTTTTGGTCGCCAGAAGGGACAAACTGAGCGCTATCGCGGCTCTGAGTACACTGTTGAATTTTTACAAAAGCTCAAAATCGAAATTGTGGTGGAAGAGGCCCAAGTCGATATGGTGGTCGAAAAGATCATTGCGGCGGCCCGTACGGGCGAAATCGGCGACGGCAAGATTTTTGTTGCGCCTGTGGATGAGATTATTCGTATCCGCACGGGAGAAAAGAATTTGGAAGCGGTTTAATCTGTTTTGTTGAATTGAATTTTTTCTGTAAAGCGTATATTGGGGTGGTCGGCGTTAGGCGATCGCCCCGTTTTTGCTTTAAGGCTTTCTCTGGTGGGAAGGCCGCAAACGGTTACGCTAAGCTATGGTCAATTTGGCGACTCAAAGAATTTGGTTTAAGCGTTGATTGGGATAGGTTAACGAATGGCGATCGCGTCTTCGACGTTTCCGGAGTTACAGCTAACGGCTGAACAAGTCTTGAAAGCTGGCTCGGTTAGATAGATTGAGAGAGGAATAATGCAGGGCCTCAGTCTAAATCGAATAACGACGGCTTGGTCTTTTATTTCTGACACAGTTTTTGTTCCGCATACGGAGCAAGATTATGAGCGCTTGGTCAAGCTGCTGGATGGTCTTATTGATCATGTCGGTGAGAGTGAATCTCATCCTTTGGCGTCGATGATGGATGTGATTGGTGTCTTAATCGAGAATTATGAGTCTGAGCATGTACCGGAGCTGGAAGATTGTGCTTAGATGGAGGCCAACTAATCGCAATCTCAAACCGCTAGACTACAGACAATCTAAGCCGTGCCGATTTCTGTTATGTGTTGATGGAGAAACGCTGAATGGAAAGAGAGTTCAATGTGGTGATTGAGAAAGACACAGATGGCTACTTTGTGATGTCTGGGCCGAGTTTGTTAGGGTGCCGCTTCTTCGACGTTTCCGGAGTTGCAGTTAACGTCTGAGCAGTTCTTTAAAGCTACCTCATTTAAGTAGATTCTTAGGTATTTGTACTCTCTTAGAGAAATGGTTTGATTTTCCCCAATGCCTCAAATAAATGCATTTAGAGACAATGGATATGCGTCTGGACGAGACTTTTGTAGCTTTCTTTTACGTAGCCCGGAGTTTAGCTATGAATGTCTTCGGCAAATAGTAGCGGAATATCCAAATCTGAGAGCAGCTACCAAGGATTTGAAAACGAAAGATAGCGTCGCGTCTGAGCTTTCTGCTTTTCTCGAAAGAGATCTAGTTTCTGCTGAAGCAATACTACTCAAATACGTACAACAACCTAGATCCTGGCTTAGCTTTAAGATCGGAAGCTATCAAAACTTGCCGATATTAGGAACACCCCATTTACTACTTACGGACTTTTGCCAAGATAGCTGGCATGGCCCAATTTCAGATTCCTCTAGTAGCAAAGCTTGGTATTTGAGAACTCAATCTATTGACTCGCCGACTGTAGGAGAAAGTAATAGCGGCAATCAAATTATAATGAAGCGAATCAGATGGACAGTAATTGCTGAATTATCTGATCGATACATTGCTCTAACTTGGAATAATTTTACTCACAAGAAAATTGTTGATGATCATCTAGGAGCTTCTGCTCAATTTCCATTTTGGAAATATATTTCTGCTTTCACGGATGAATTGATATCTCAGATCAATGGTCAATATGAGTATCTAAACCTGCATAAGTTAGTATTACTTAATCTTTGGGATAGATATCTTTCGGGAAGCCAGGCTAATGGATACGTCTGGAAACATCTGAGAATCAGAGCTGAAGCAGCAGGTGTAGCAGTTAATGCTCACAGTGCTGGAATATCAGATATTGACGTCAGGGGTATACAAGCACTATCAAACCAATTAGCCATGGCAGCAATGCGTGCGCTAGGATTTTCTGAAGACTCAGGTAACCTAGCAGATGTAGAAGTTGCAATCCTGAGAACTTTAATACATGAGTGGGGGGCCAAATCATACGAATTTTCTCTGGAAGGTAAAAAATCTGATGAACCAAATGATTTTCCAGAGAGTGACATCTCTGAATCTTTTGAAGGAGAGAAAATCAATAAAATATTTAGAGCTCACTGTTATTTTGGCCTAAAGCCTGAAAGTAAATCTCAGGACTCATTACAACATTTGAGAACTTACTTAGCATATGGTGGCACAAGACAGACAATTGATTTTCTACTGAATTCATTCGATGATATTAATCAACCCGCAGGGCCCCAATTGGATCTCTTAGATGGCTCTGGCTAATGACGAGAATAATTTCAAAACAGAGAATGAGCTTCTTGTCTGATTCCCAGATCGATACGCTAAGGGAACACTTTAGGCTTCCTCAGCAAACATGTATGCCTCATCAGATAGCTGTGAAACTGGGGATATTGCGCTCTCAAGCTATACTAATTCTCTCTCTATTAGAAGCTGAAGAGGCTACTGTGAATCGATTGCTTATATATCACAACTGTGCAGAAGCTCCGGTCGACTCAATGCCTTATGGAATAGGCTTCCCTAGTTTGCCATGGATTTGTCCAAACTGTGAGCATGAAGTCAATAGCTATGAAGAGCTAGACTTTGATTTTATTGCAAGGGCGGAAGACACTATTGATATAGTCTGAGATGTCAAAGCAAGAAGAATTAGTT
>JBCDFX010000112.1:0-10621 GCA_039177155.1 Cyanobacteria bacterium P01_H01_bin.119 | reverse complement strand
TGCACGCGAACTTAAGAGGGCAGCGCTAGGATAGTCATGACCTGCTAAGTATAGGCGACGGGCATACTCTTAATATTGAAAGCAGTGCATCCCAGCAACCTTGCGGCTGTAAGCAAGCTGGTAAAGCTAACGCTATGCAATCATTGCCTGTCCTATCTTCCATACGTCTTAAATGAGCTGTCGATGATTAACCGCCCTGACCACTCCGCTAACGCTGCCAGCCCCCTCGCAACAACTCAGTCTCTGACCACATCGGTTCGCGCCTTTTCCCAGCGAGCCGGGCGGTTAGCCACTGGCCTGTTAACCGCAAGCTGGCTACTGTTTCAGGTTGCTGCACCGATGCCCAGTTTGGCCCAGTCTACTGAAGAGTCTGAGCCCGATGGCCTAAGCTACAGCGGTTTACTCGAAAAAATTGACGAAGGCCAGGTCGAACGGGTAGAAATTGACCCAACCCGCCAGCTAGCCCTGGTAGAGCTGGCCGGACAGCCCGATGACGCCGAACCTGAGCGAGTCAATTTGTTTATGGGCGATCGCAACCCAGAACTAATCGCTCGGCTACGGGAAAATCAGATTGACTTCGAAGTTGCTGCCTCCGTTGACAGCAGCGCCTTTACCGGCATTGCGATTAATTTACTGCTGATTTTGGTTGTGGTCTCCGTGGTGATGATGATTCTGCGGCGCTCAGCCAATGCCTCTGGGGGCGCGATGAACTTTGGTCGCTCCAAAGCCAAGTTTCAGATGGAGGCTAAAACTGGCGTCCTGTTCGACGATGTCGCCGGGATTGAAGAAGCAAAGGAAGAACTGCAAGAGGTCGTCACGTTTTTGAAAAAGCCGGAGCGCTTCACCGCTATCGGGGCTCGGATTCCCACCGGTGTACTGCTAATTGGCCCGCCTGGAACCGGAAAAACGCTTTTAGCCAAGGCGATTGCAGGTGAGGCAGGAACACCCTTCTTCAGCATCTCTGGCTCAGAATTTGTAGAGATGTTTGTGGGCGTGGGCGCTTCCCGCGTCCGCGATCTGTTCAAAAAGGCCAAAGAAAGTGCCCCCTGCATCGTCTTTATTGATGAGATCGACGCCGTGGGCCGTAAGCGAGGATCGGGCATCGGCGGCGGCAACGATGAGCGGGAGCAGACCCTTAATCAGCTTCTGACCGAGATGGACGGTTTTGAAGGCAATAGCGGCGTTATTGTGATTGCGGCAACTAACCGCCCCGATGTGTTGGATACCGCGCTGCTGCGCCCCGGTCGCTTCGATCGTCAGGTGAATGTTGATTTGCCCACCTACAGCGGTCGCCTTGGCATTCTCAAAGTTCACGCCCGGGATAAAAAAATTGCCGAAGATGTGGTTTTGGAAACCGTTGCTCGTCGCACGCCCGGATTTTCTGGGGCAGATTTGCAAAATTTGCTTAACGAGGCGGCAATTTTAACCGCCCGACGGCGTAAAGACGCCATTACCCCCTCAGAGGTAGAAGACGCTATCGATCGCATCACCATTGGCCTTAGCCTTAATCCGCTGCTCGACAGCAGCCGTAAGCGTATGACCGCTTATCACGAAGTGGGCCATGCGCTGCTGACCACGCTGCTAGAGAATGCCGATGCCCTAAATAAAGTCACCATTATTCCTCGCTCTGGGGGCATTGAAGGCTTTAGTCAAACGATTCCCGATGAAGAAGTCGTAGATGATGGCCTATATTCTCGCGCCTGGATTTTGGATAACATCACGATGACCCTAGGGGGCTTAGCGGCTGAGGCTGAAGTGTTTGGCGATGCCGAAATCACTAATGGTGCAACCAGCGATATTAAGCGGGTGACCGATTTGGCTCGCAGAATGGTGACTCGATTTGGTATGTCCGATTTGGGGCCAGTGGCGCTAGAGAGCGCCGACAATGAGGTGTTTTTAGGGCGAGATTTAATGTCTCGCTCGTCTGAATATTCTGAAGTGGTCGCCAGCAAAATCGATCAGCAGGTGCGCGCGATCGCCATGCACTGCTATGACAAGGCCCGCGAAGTGCTGCGTCAGCACCGCCCTTTGATTGACAAGCTGGTCGATATCCTGGTGGAGGCAGAGACTATGGATGGCGACGAATTTCGCAAGATTGTTAGCGAGTTCACCGCCATCCCAGAAAAAGCCATGGTTAAACAGGCGGGCTAAGGCAGCCCAATGTTACTGAACAGAAGCGGTTTCCCTTTCGGCATTGTTTTTTTCAGCATTGATCGACTCGGAAATCTTCTTATAGTTCCAGAAACCAAAGATCAGCCAAAAAGCCAATAGTGCTCCGGTCAGCAGCAGTATTGCAAACGGGCCAAAGCGATTGATTAAGATAGGCGCTGCGCCAGTAAAGAGTCCGCCGCCCACGATGGGCTCAAAGAAAAGCTGCTTATAGCCGAAGCTCTCAAATGATCCCGTACGATCGTCTGGGTCAACCATTCGCATCAGTAGGATACCCGTAGCTGTGACCCCCATAGACTGGCCCATATCGCCAATACCGCGCTCAAACCAGTGAGTCGGAATCATGCGCGGCGCGCAGAAAATAAAGAACAAAACGTTCCAAGCAATGCCGGCGATCGCCAATACCGCAAAGGCACCGAGATTATTGGCAATAATGGCCAAGCTAATAGAAGCTAAGGCAGCCACAATAGTGGCATCTAGGGCAACGCCGCCAATGCGCACCATCAACTGCCGGCTGATTAAATACTCCTTGTTCAGACGGGCCAGCAAAATTTGAACAATGATGCCGCCAACTAGCGCCATTGGGAACAGCGGAATACCGCCCATAATTTCCAGTCCGTCACCGCCTTGGTTCCATGTCAAAGATTCAATAAAAATCAGCAATTGCAGAATAAGCCAGCCAATGGCGATCGCAACACCAACAAATCCAAACTGTAGGGATAGCGGATCAATCAGCAAACTACTAAGGTGACGCTGACGTCGTTCTGAAGACTCAGCTGTCTCAGGCGTAGCGGGAACTCGCTCCTGGGCATCGGCAGAAATGGATGCTGTCTGGCTGTGGGCTGTGTAACCGCGTTTGCGTCCCCAGTTTGCCAGAATGACCCCCGCTAAAATACCGGTAACAATGCCCACCGTAGCCATACCGACGGCTAAATCGGGACCTGCCTCAAAGCCAATCTCTTGAAAAACCTCTCCCATACCCGCAGCGGTGCCGTGTCCCCCTTCAAAGCCGATTTCGATCAGGGCACCTGCTGCTGGAGGTAAATTAAATACTGGGCCAAGCACCGCTACTGCTAAAACTAAACCGATAACATACTGTCCCCATGCAAGAGATTGACCAAACGCGACCTGAGGAGAGGCTCGCCGCCAGATTTCTGCCGGTGGCGGAATAAACTCTCCCAGGAAAATAGTCGCAAAGACAATATTAATAAATACTCCAGGTATCTCAGACCAAACGTCTAGGATCGGTTGGGGAAATAAGCCATTGCCTAATAAGGTACTGTCGCTAAAAATTGCACCCAGCACACCCGGTCCAAGCAGCAGAGCTATCACACCAGCCACAATCGAACTGGGTAAAAATAATGCTTTAAGAACGCCAATTTGCTGACGTATCCAACGACCTGATAGAATCAGAAACCCTAGAATAATAAAAGCAAAAAAAACATCTTCAAAGGTATAACTAGGCCCTTCACCATCCGCTTGAGCCAGAGCAATGGCAGCTCCAGGCCCAACAATTAGTGCAGCAGTGCCTATCAAAACCGAGCACCAAGAACGGCTTGAAAATTTTAATATACGCCTGACAATAGCGCTCATAGAACTATAAATCTGTCGCCTTTCCACGTTTTCTCCTTGCTTTGACTCAGCTTTAATCAGTGTCTGAAGTTCAATGAAAGTTAACTTTATAGTTGGCCTTAGGCTATATCGAATAGCATCACTCAATCGTATAAAAGCCCACAGAGCAAGCTCAATCTGAACCTGTAGGCAAGATTTCTATCTATTGATATAGCGATCGCCAGTCTGCTTAGAATAAGACTGTAAGCTCGCTTGCTGCAGGCAAGATGCCCTACTAATATTCGGTGCTGTAAGTAAGCGAGCTAAAGCTTAGAGTCTCTTGCATTAAAATCCATAGCGCTGGTCAGATTGCTCACCGCACCCAGTCTCTCTAGGGTGGTTGACATAACAGCATCTGACTTGCAGCCTTGTCCTAACTGCCCGTTCGGCTGCTGTAGAACCTAAGAAAAGCTGGGATATCAGCAAGATCAGATATGCTTCAGCATTTGAATTCGATGCCGGTTTACTTCTATTTATTGGCAGCGTTCTAATCGTCCCTTTGGCTGCTATAAATTGCTGACTCAGCTGCAGAATCAGGTTCAAAAATCATTAGGCACCGATTGCGGCAAGCTTGCTCAACAGCCTAGCTCATCTCCAGCATCCGCTGAATGGGGCGCAGGGCGGCCGCCTGAGTCTCTGGTGGTAGCGTAATTTCGGGGCTGCGGTGCTTCATAGCCAAGTACAGCTTCTCCAGCGTGTTTAGCCGCATATGCGGACATTCGTTGCAGTTGCAGTTGCTTAAGGGCGGCGCAGGGATAAACAGCTTGTTGGGTACTTGCTTTTCCATCTGGTGGATAATACCGGGCTCCGTTACAACGATAAACTGGTCGCGATCGCTGTTTTGTACGTGCTTCAACAATGCCGTTGTAGAGCCGATAAAGGTTGCTTGGCGCAGCACCACCTCTTCACATTCTGGGTGCGCCACCACCTCGGCCTCGGGATACTCCATTTTGAGCTGTACAATTTTCTTCTCAGAGAAGGTCTCATGAACAATACAGCTGCCCTGCCACAGCACTAAGTCGCGTCCGGTTTGTTGGCTGACATACCGGCCTAAATTGCGATCGGGGGCAAAGATAATGGGCTGGTGCTCAGGAATTTGATTGACGAGATTAACCGCGTTGGAGCTGGTGCAGATAATGTCGCTCATCGCCTTAATCTCGGCGGTGCAGTTGATGTAAGACACCACAATATGATCGCGATGGGCAGCCTTAAATTTGGCAAACTCTGCGGGCGGGCAGCTATCGGCTAGGGAGCAGCCTGCCTCCAAATCCGGCAGCAAAACTAGCTTGTTTGGGTTCAGAATTTTGGCAGTCTCCGCCATAAAGTGTACCCCGGCGAACACAATGACATCCGCCTGGGTGTGGGCTGCTTTTTGGGATAGACCCAGGGAATCTCCGATATAGTCCGCCACATCTTGGATATCTGGCTCTTGGTAGTAGTGGGCCAGAACAATGGCGTTTAGCTCTCTTTTAAGATCTGCGATCGCATCAAAAAGGTCAGTAGGGAGGTTGGCGGGGAAGGCCGTCGGCTGAGGAGCCGCAAGAGCAGTAGAGAACACAGACGTACCTTTATTATCGTGACTAGCTTTAATACAGTGGACTTAAATTATAGTTGTTTTTACCAAAAAGTGTGCCCCGCCACCCTAATAAATTCTGTAGACTATATGAATTTTTTGGGGCGCAATAGCCCCCGGCTTTTGTCCCGCTGGTTTTATTCCACTGGTCTTATCTGTCGGGGGCGGCGGTTGCTAGAGCGCTGATACAATTGCCTGGGAATTCGCTAGAGGTTGTCATCAGTTATATTCCAATGTCTTTTGTCGCAGCGGTTTCAGCCCCTAGCCTGCAGGGGTAGAGCAGGCGTGTTTACCGCTGGCCTGCTCAGGCTTCTGTGCTTAACTGATGACACGCCTTAAGCTTGTGGCGTAAGCGCCCCCTGAGCGAAGTTGTTGGCGAAGCCTTCCCGGAGGGAATAGGGACGCTTTGGCTGGGTTGTAGCTTCGACTCCGCTCAGCTAGCGATGTGTATGGGACGGTTACCTTGCGGCGGAAATTTTCTGTTGTTGAGTAGCGGACCCGTTGATGGGCGCATTTCAGCTAGCGATGTGTATGGGACAGTTACCTTGCGGCGGAAATTTTCTGTTGTTGAGTAGCGGACCCATTGATGGGCACATTTCAGCTAGCGATGTGTATGGGACGGTTACCTTGCGGCGGAAATTTTCTATTGTTGAGTAGCGGACCCATTGATGGGCGCATTTCAGCTAGCGATGTGTATAGGACGGTACCTTGCGGCGGAAATTTTCTATTGTTGAGTAGCGGACCCATTGATGGGCGCATCTATGTCATTGCAATTTGGGTCAGGGCAATTTGGGTCAGGGCAATTTGGCCGAGATATTTGCGGCGATTTAACCCAGGCCGAAAGTCGGGAATGGCTGGTCACCAACGGCATCGGCGGCTACGCCTGCGGCACGATAGCCGGGGTGCTAACCCGTCACTATCATGGGTTACTGATTGCTGCGCTAAAGCCTCCTCTGAGCCGCACGCTGCTTGTGGCCAAGCTGGATGAAACGGTTTACTATGGCCAGCAGTCATTTTTGCTGAACTGCGATCGCTGGTCTGATGGCACCCTCACCGGCCAGGGCCACAAGCTGCTAGAGCGCTTTTATCTGGAGGGAACGATTCCGGTGTGGGTCTACGCCTACGGCGATGCGCTGCTAGAAAAACGCATTTGGATGCAGACGGGAGCCAACACCACCTACTGCCGCTACACGGTGCGCCGCGCCAGTGAGCCCCTTACCCTTAGGCTCAAAGCCCTGGTAAACCATCGCAGCCATCACCACAGCACTCAAGCGGACGGCTGGCGCATGGGCATCGACAATATTACCAACGGCGTTAGGATTGCCGCCTTTGAAGATGCAGCGCCGTTTTATAT
Organism: Cyanobacteria bacterium P01_H01_bin.119; assembly: GCA_039177155.1. Taxonomy (GTDB): domain Bacteria; phylum Cyanobacteriota; class Cyanobacteriia; order Phormidesmidales; family Phormidesmidaceae; genus JBCBZT01. Next base: position 3,914 of record JBCDFX010000112.1, on the reverse strand, counting down.
CTTCAATCCTTCAGGTTCAAGCATTGCCGCCAGCATTTGGTACCGAGACTATGGACTAGCGATTGAGCGATATCGAGGTATTCCGCCGCTGGATGATCATTTGCACGGCGCAACCTTGCAAACCACAATTAGCCCTGGAGAATCTTTTACGGTCGTGCTGAGTACAGAAGCAGCGCCGAATTTGGATGGAGAAGCGGCGTTAGCTGAACGGAAGGCAGCCGATAGGCAACTGGTGCAACAGTGGCGTTCGGCTGACTATTTGCAAACGGATAGTGCAACGCCGGATTGGCCGCCGGATTGGCTGGAACAGCTTGTGCTAGCAGCGGATCAATTTATCGTGGATCGCACTTTACCCGATGAGGCCAATGGCAAAACTATTATTGCTGGCTATCCCTGGTTTGGCGACTGGGGCCGCGACACAATGATTAGCCTACCAGGACTGGCGATCGCTACTGGACGTCCGGCGGTGGCCCGTCCCATCTTGCGCACCTTTACCCGCTATCTGGATCAGGGCATGTTGCCCAACCTGTTTCCAGAGGCGGGCGCGACGCCAGAATACAACACGGTCGATGCGGTGCTGTGGCTATTTGAAGCATTCCGGGCTTATATCGATGCCACCAGCGACACAGATTTACTGGCAGAGCTTTTCCCCGCATTGGAGTCTGCCATTGACTGGCATCAAAAGGGCACCCGCTACAGTATTCATCTGGATAACGATGGCTTAATTTACGCTGGAGAACCCGGCGTACAGCTGACCTGGATGGATGCCAAAGTAGGCGATTGGGTGGTAACGCCGCGCATTGGCAAGCCCATTGAGGTGAATGCCCTGTGGGTCAACGCCCTGCAGATTATGGTGGCCTTTGCCCGGCAGTTGGGCAAGCCGACTGAAACGTATAAATCTATGATGGACCGGGCTAAAAAGGGCTTTCAGCGCTTTTGGAATCCGGCTTTGGGCTACTGCTACGACGTACTAGATAGCCCTGACGGCGATGAGGCTGCTCTGCGGCCCAACCAGATTTTTGCAGTGGCGCTGCCTGGTGTAGGAGAGAGCGGGCTGCTAACCTCCGCTCAGCAAAAGGCCATTGTGGACGTAGTGGCGGGGCAGTTGCTGACCTCTCACGGGCTGCGTTCCCTTGCGCCGAGTGATCCAAATTATGTGGGCACCTACGGCGGCGATCCGCTTAAGCGTGACGGGGCCTATCATCAGGGCACTACCTGGGGCTGGCTGCTGGGCCCGTTTGTGCAGGCCCATTACAGGGTGTATGGGGATAGCGCGATCGCCCGTAGCTTTTTGGAACCGATGGCGGATCATCTGCGAGCAGGATGCGTCGGTACCCTAAGCGAAATTTTTGACGGCGACGCCCCGATGACACCTCGGGGGGCATTTGCTCAAGCTTGGACGGTAGCTGAAGTGCTGCGGGCATGGCAATTGGTGCAAGAATAAGATCGTCAGCTTTGGAACCGCAATACTGGCCATATGTGGGGTCTGTTGACTCAATTAAGAGATTCACTTGCAATGAATATCAAGATTTGGGCTTGCTTAGTTGGAGAAGCAATAAACTCGGCGATATCTAGCGATCGCTGAAATTGTCCTTCAAAAGCAATATCAATAGCCAACCTGGACAGATACTCATCTCTCAATTCTAAGTCTGTGACTGAAAGCAATAACTCTAACAGCTCTGCTGATCGATCAGAAATAGCCAGGCGGGCTTCAATACGCGTCTCAATATCCTCTAGAGATTGGATAAGAGCCTGAATCTGTGATATTTCTGCCACCTCAGCATACGCTTCGATAAGAATAGCAATCAGCTCACGTCGATACTCATTATCTTCATAGTCTTCCTCGTATAAAGGCTCTGAGCTTTGTAAAATTTCTAAGGCTTGGAGCATTGCCTCAAATGCTGCTTCCGGCTGACCTAGAGATAAATATTCCCCTGCTATAGCCGCTAAAGCTTCTGATTTAAACGCAGGTGAATTAATAGCGTTTAAGGCTGATTGAATCTGATGCTCATGCTGAAGTAGATTCAGGCTGAGAAGCATGTGCTGTATCACTTCATCATCTTCTAGTACAATTGCAAATCGGAGCGCTTGCTCATACTCACCTAATTGCTCTAATAAATATGTCCAGCGATAGATGAGTTCAGCTTCTTCAGAACTTTGAGCAATGTTGAACCTTGGAATATTTAGATCGCGATTAGATTCTCGAAGCGTTTGTGCTATATCTTGAGCTCTTTTATGATTGCCTACTTCAACATAAGCAGAGGCAACATCCATCAGTGCTCGCCTCTGGTGACGTGGCTCATCCATTAAAGTTATTAGGTCCTCTATCTCAGCCAAGAGAAGCGTAACCTCAGATTCTGCCTGTGAATAACTAGATGAATTAATCGCAGTGACGACAGAAAGAAGCATCGAGATTTTATGTTTAATTAGATCTGGTTCATTAATAATCGCTTGAATAAGCGCCATTCCTCTCTCAAGATGACCTGCCTGAATCAGTAGACTTCCGATATTTACAGCTGCAAGATTTGCCCTATAGCTTGGACGCTGACAGTTACAAAATCTATCAAGATCAGATTTCGCTACCTCTTGCAAAGCTTTTTCTAGAAAAGAAGTAGCCCTCTCTGGCTGTTCAAACTCGATCAACTGTTGTGCCAAAGCTGTATAACCATTAGCTTTCTGAAGAATAGTTGAATACTGATTGATGAGACTTTCTTGATCGGCTATGGTTAAATCGAATTGGATAATTTGATTTGTTGAATGGTAATTCCGAGCAAGGTTGTATAAATTAGTAAACTGTTCAAGGATAATTCGATCGTTTACAAGCTCTGGAGCAAAGGAATTGTAAGTTGAAAAAGGTGTAGCATTTGATTCTAGAATAAGCTGCCGGGCCAAATTGTGATTATTATTTTCAACAGCTCTACGCACTGAAATATTTAAAATAAAATTTTGATGAGTATATAGATTTTGTAAATAATTGAGCCGATTTAATACATCTATTGCTTGACTGTTTTGGCCCATTAAGGCATATCTAAAGGCTATCTGGTTTGCGAGGGATAATTGACTATGGTCTGATTGAAAATCATCTCCTTCTTGAATCAAGATGCTTTCTAAAAGCGATAAAGCTTGACCTAAAATCTCTTCTGCTTTAGCCGTATTGCCTAAAAATAGGCTGTAGGCTCCTGCAATTTCACTCATGAGACTGATGCGTACATCAATGTCTGAGATGTTTTGCGTATTATCTAGAGCTTCTTCCCAAAGATAAGTTGCAGTATCGAACTGCTCTGCTCGTGTATAAAGCTTAGCAATAGAACTTAAAAGCTCAACTTTATCCTGTAGATTGTCAATCTGCCGGGTTGAGGATAAAGCTCTTTGAATTAGAGATTTACTGAAGCCGTCGATTATAAAAGGATCTGGGTTATCGCTTGTAACTTGAGCGTAGCTGACTTCTGCAGGGTAATCAGATACCACCGAAGTCTTAGCAGATGTGGGTTCTGAGAGTAAGCCAAGATTAATTATGGGCAGGGTCCAACAACTGATATGGGCACAGGTTTGAAGTAATAGACTGCCAATCTTAATCATAAAAAATCCCAGCCATAAAATAGCCTGCCTCTATCAATTTATTAAACGATATAGCAAGAGGCTCTGAGCTAGAATCAACGCCCCCATGAGTTGTTTTATTGTCTTCTCATTCAATTGGTAGACCCAAAAGTAGAATAATCGCAGCATTATCGTAGATAGAGCTCGTTTATCTTCCGCTTGCATAAGCCGTCGTTTATTTCGCTAACCACTATGCTGCACCAAACCCCAGAATATCAGCGCCTGCAGGATACTCAGACCCCGTGGAAAAAATGGGGGCCGTATCTGAGTGAACGGCAGTGGGGCACCGTCCGCGAAGACTACAGCGCCTATGGGGA
>JBCDFX010000111.1:0-10624 GCA_039177155.1 Cyanobacteria bacterium P01_H01_bin.119 | reverse complement strand
CAAGCTGATACTCAATATTGTTTTCTGATAAGCAGATATGCGCTAACCAATTCACCCTAAATCCGAGACGCCTGTTGATTCTTAAAAATACTATGCTCGAAAATATTAATGCTCGAAAATATTGGTGTATTGCAGCAGGTCTAAATCCACAAACGTATGGATTAATCCAAAGCATCGCTGGGCCAGCTCCCAGCGGCCTTCCCGCTTTAACATGGCAACAAGCTGCGTATAAATCTCGTGGAGATATCGCACATCGTTAGCAGCGTAGCTCAACTGCTCGGCAGATAGATTGACCGGATTGCCCCAGTCAGAGCTTTGGGCAGACTTATCTAACTCTATCCCCGCCAGCTCCTTAACCAGTTCCTTGAGACCGTGGCGTGAGCTATAGGTGCGGCTTAGCTTACTCGCAATTTTGGTGCAAAATACCGGCGCCACGTGAATGCCCAAGTGATATTTCAATGTGGCTAAGTCAAACCGGGCAAAGTGAAACAGTTTCAGGGCGCTGGGCGATTCCATCAGCTTTTTTAAGTGGGGGGCTTCGCTCTGCCCAAGCTCAATGCGTATGGCGCTGACATATCCCGACGGATCGCAAAGCTGAACTAAGCACAGGCGATCGCGCTGGGGCAAGAGCCCCATTGTTTCGGTATCGACCGCGATCACATCGGCCTGCAAATAGCGCTCTAGCAAATCGGCCGGCAAGTCGCGATCGCACACCTGAAAATTGTCCATCAACTACTCCAGATTGCCCAACGCTTTTGCCACGGTTTGCACATCCTTATCGCCGCGCCCAGAACAGTTAATCACAATGCGAGGGCTGCCCTCTAGCTGCTGGCAAAGCGTATCCAGATAGGCAAACCCGTGGGCCGTCTCCAGCGCAGGAATAATACCCTCTAGCTGAGAGACCGTTTGCAGCGCGTTAAGCGCATCCTGGTCGGTGACGCCGTAATACTCTGCGCGGCCAATTTCTTTGAGATAGCTGTGCTCTGGACCAACGCCAGGGTAGTCGAGCCCGGCGCTGATGGAGTGAGCCTCGGTGACTTGGCCGTCGTCGTCCTGCAGCAGGTAGCTCATTGCCCCGTGCAGCACCCCAACTCGCCCCGCCGTCAGCGTGGCCGCGTGCTTCTCGGTATTTACCCCTTCCCCAGCGGCTTCTACACCAATTAGGCGCACCTGGGTATCGGGCACAAACTCGTGAAATAGCCCCATCGCATTGGAGCCGCCGCCCACACAGGCCAAGAGAATATCGGGCAGGCCACCCCACTTCTGCTCGCACTGCGCCCGTGTCTCCTGACCGATAACGGCATGGAAATCCCGAACGATTTGAGGATAGGGATGGGGGCCAGCCACCGAGCCTAGGATATAGTGCGTACTTTCGACATTGGTGACCCAGTCGCGGATAGCTTCAGAGGTGGCGTCTTTAAGCGTCCCCGTGCCCGCCTCCACAGGGCTGACCGTGGCGCCCATCAGCCGCATCCGAAATACATTGAGCGCCTGCCGTTCCATATCGTGAACGCCCATGTATATCACGCACTCAATGCCAAAGCGGGCGCAGACTGTGGCAGTGGCAACGCCGTGCTGTCCGGCGCCGGTTTCCGCGATGACTCGCTGTTTACCCATCCGTTTTGCCAGCAGCACTTGCCCCAGAGCATTATTGATTTTATGGGCACCAGTATGGTTTAGATCTTCCCGCTTGAGGTAAATCTGAGGACCGCTGCCGTCGGGACGGGCGTAGTGCTGGGTCAATCGTTCGGCAAAGTAGAGAGGACTAGGCCGGCCCACGTAGTCTTTAAGCAGGCCCTGTAGCTCGGCCTGAAACTCAGAATCGCTAAAATACTGGTCAAAGGCAGATTCTAACTCCGCCAGGGCAGGCATCAGGGTTTCAGGAACGTACTTGCCGCCAAACTGCCCAAAGCGACCCAAAGCGTCGGGGCGAACGGTGGTGTCAACCAGCGCTTTGAGATCTGGAGTATTAGCAGCAGCAGTTTTGGGAAGATGAGGCGTCAGGGTCACGGTGGGTTCTGGCGATAAATCAGCAGCCCTCATTATATAACTTTGGTCAGATTGCGCGCTCCACTCAATGTTGCTGGAGCCTCTGGCCCAAAAGCAATCTGACTCTCAGTCTCATTCCAATCGTCTATTTACGGCGATCGCTCCAGATTTTCAATTTTGCTTATGAGGCTAGCGGTAACTGCCCTGATTCTGTTTGTTCCTGCTTTAACGCTATAAAGGCTTCAAGCTGAGCTTTAATTTGCCGCTCAACGGTTTCGCGGAAGTCAATAAAATGCTCTGCTTGAGCACAAACAGAAATGTAGTTACCCGTTGCTTCGGGATAGCGGCGCAGCATATCGAACAGATTTAGCCAAAAGCGTAGACGGGTTTTTCGGACAACCCCTTGCCGCCAGCAAACAATCATCAATGCTCGTAGAATTGTCCAATTGATATCTGGACTACCCGCAGAGATATTTCTGCCCTGATAGTGACGACGCTGCCCTTCCGCTAGCATCAGAAAATGTCGATAGGTGCGGTTTAACAGATTCATCGGATCGTAGAGTGTCCAGAAAGCATTAATAAATTCGTGGGTAATCTCTTCAATAGGGCGAGTGGGAATAAAATTCATCAGCGTTGCCTGATTAATATCGGCTTCCTGAATCAGGATGCGCTCTTCCTTGATCAAGCGATGCCAAAGCGCAGTATCCGGCAGAGCCTGCAACATGCTGAGCATCGCCGTAGGAATGGCAGTTTGCTCAACAAAATCTACAATTCGCTGGCCTGCACCTGCTTTTTCACCATCGAAACCAATAATAAATCCTGCCATCACCCGTAAGCCAGACTGAGTAATCGTATCTACCGCCTGAGAAAGCGGACTACGAGTATTTTGATGCTTACGGGTTAACGTTAAGCTCTCATCATCTGGCGTTTCAATGCCCAGAAAAACAGTACCAAAATTACAGTCCACCATCATCTGCATCAGCTCCAGATCTTGTGCCAAATCAACAGACGCTTCAGTAGCAAAAGAAAAGGGATAGTTGCGGGCTTCCATCCAGGGTTTCATTTCCTTTATCAGCAGTTTTACATTGCGCTTATTGCCAATAAAGTTGTCATCTACCATAAAAATGCTGCGCCGCCAGCCTAGATCATAAAGAAACTGTAATTCTGCTAAAAGCTGCTCAGGAGATTTTGTTCTGGGCTTTCGTCCGTACAGAACAATAATGTCGCAAAATTCGCACTGGAAGGGACAGCCACGGGAAAATTGAACCGACATTTCAGCGTAGGCATCAAACTCTAATAAATCGTATCGAGGAATCGGTGTTGTGGTAATGTCAGGTTTCTCTCCCCCCGAGCGAAAGATGCCGCTGACTGCACCTTGCTCTAGTGCTGCCACAAACATGGGTAGGGTTATTTCTCCCTCATCCAGGATTAAAAAGTCCGCTTCTGCGCTTTTCATCTCATCTGGCATAGCTGTAGCATAAGGGCCGCCAACAGCCACTCGCTTGCCGCGAGCATGGGCGGCTTTAATCTGCGCTGCAAAATCTTCTTTCTGAACAATCATGCCTGAGAGCAGCACTAGCTCAGCCCATTCCCACTCTGCCTCGGTTACGTCGCGAACATTGCGATCAACTAAACGGTATTCCCATTCTTGAGGCAAAATGGCGGCAACGGTAATAATCCCTAGAGGAGGAAGCTGCGCCTTAAAGTTAACGAGTTCAAGGGTTTTATCGAAAGACCAAAAGCTTTTAGGAAAAAGAGGATAAATCAAGAGAACGCGCATTAAGGCTGCCTCGCATCTGTGTTTATGTAACGTCTAGTTGCTTAAAATGACAGCCAGTGCCCTATATCAGGGTGCCAATCCTGCAGACTGCGCAAGCTGATTCATTTCACTGATTAATCTTTGTGTCACGCCAAGTATGACATACAGCAGTCGAAGGAAAGATTAGGGCGAGGCTGCGAGCCAGATTGCTTCTATAAGCTGCATCCCAGCGATACCCGGCGCGGTGAGCAATCTGACCAAAGCGATAGACCGGGCAGTGGACGGATAAGCCGTTTCCGGGCAGACGGACTGCTTAAACGCCGTTCAATCCAATCCTTCAAAACGCAAAATATGGACTAATATAACTTACATAACTCTACATGTAGCGCTCATTTATGCCTGACCCAGAACAGCGGTCTTTTTTGTCCTACAGTCAGCAGCAGGCGGCTCGGTTTTCCGGCTATGTCAACGAACCACGTTGCACTGGGCTAACTGCTCTTGAGCTAGAAACCTGGAAACAGCGCATCCTAAAATTTCAAACCCAGGTGCGTCAGGGGCCCACACAGACTCAAGGCTCCCTCTTTGCTGCGATCGCTGCTGACTCTAACAGTGAAGCTGACGCCCTCGATCCGTTTACACTTTCCCAAGAAAATATCGAATTCTGGCGGCAGAGCGCTGTGGATGAGGGGGTATCTGCTCTGTACTTTGTGATTGACCATACCTGCCAGATTATGCTCTACGTGGGGGAAACGGTAAAGTCTAACCAGCGCTGGAAAGGCGTTCATGACTGCAAGCGTTATGTATCTCACTATCTCGCCGTTCACCAGCAGTTAAATCTCAAAACTCAGGTAAATATTGGCTTTTGGCGCAGTGCCCCCCGCGATCGCAAAGCCAGACAGACTCTAGAGCGTCAGTTGATTTATCGTTGGCGATCGCCTTTCAACAAAGAAAATTGGAATTTTTGGGGCACGCCTTTTGTGGGACAGCGGGCTCCAAGCACCGAGGCGATCCCAGCGGCGGCCCGTCTCTATAATCCCTAAACTCTTAGTAATGAATGCTATTGTCCGGCATTGTTGCCCCCGTCAGATTGGCATGGGTCAAGTTGGTGCTGCTTAATTCGGCCCGCGTCAGAACGGCATCGGTTAAATTGGCTTCCATCAGTTTGGCCCGCGCTAGATAGGCATCGGTTAGGTTAGCCGCGCTTAAATTAGCTCCTTTTAAGTTTGCTCGGCTTAAATCGGCCCGCTGCAGCCGTGCTCGCTGCAGATTTACCTGCAGCAGTTTTGCTAGTTTTAGTCGAGCCTCCGTTAGATTACTGTCCGCTAAGCAAGCATAGTTCAAATCAGCTTCTATCAGCTTGGCTCTCTGGAGCCGAACATTGGTCAAATTGGCCTGGCGCAAGTCTGCTCCAGAAAGGACTGCATCAGTCAGCAAAGCGCTCTGCAAATTTGCCCCCTGCAGGTTGGCCCGGTGAAGATTGGCCTCGCGCAGGCTAGCCTCCTGTAAATTTGCACCGCTCAAATCGACATAGGACAGATCGGCCCCGCGTAGATTCGCTCCCTGCAGGTCTGCCTGACGTAAGTTGGCTCCCCTTAAGTTAGAGGCCATGCGACGATTTTCCTGACGTAAATTGGCTCCCCTCAAACAGGCTCCGGTTAAATTTGCCCCGGCCAGATTGGCATTGCGCAAATCCACGTCGATTAAATTGGCATCGAGCAAATCTGCTAAGGTCAAATCGGCATCATAAAGCACTGCCCCCTGCAAACTGGCCCCGTGTAAATCCGCGTCGTTGAGATTGCAGCCTGATAGATCAGCCTGGTTCAAATTGGCTCCGCTGAGCTTGGCATGGGCTAGGTTCGCCCGCTTTAAATGACTGCGGCTAAGATAGGCCAAAGCCAGATCAGCGTTTTCTAAGTCGGCCTTGGCCAAATTAATACCGATCAGATCGGTCTTAGTCAGATTAGCGCCCACAAGATTGACGCCACTGAAATTCAGTTGCCCAGCCCTGTAGGCCGCCAGCAACGCTTCAGCAGTCAATGGTGTGTACATAGATGGGTAACTGTCCTACCGCAAAGAGGGAAAAGGATAATAGGTTTGATGGATAACCCGCTAACTGACAACTGCAGAAACGCCGGGATAGTAAGGCTTCATTGCTTGAGCAAGAGCACCCGCAACTTGCCGACTTTCATCCGTTTCCCCCAAGCAGTGGGCAATAATATCAAGCTTACTTTCTAGGTCATCAAAGGTTTCACAATAATCAAACACTGAGCGGATGAGATCGTCAATTGTCTGCGATCGCAGTGCCGACCAGTCCTGGGGTGTAAATCCAAATGGCCCGTGAAGACAAGAATGCAGCAGTAGCTTAGCCCTTAAAGGGTTGGTATAGCGCATGATGTCAAGGCGTAGCTCAAAGAGATCCGAGCGATCTTTGGCCTGCGCTGGCATCGTGGCAGTCGCTCCGGCTCCGTTAGACTCTAGCTGAGCGCTGTGAGCACCGCTGTGGGGGCCGCTATGGGGGTGGGGAGCATAGACCTGGGTCGAATCAGAGATGGCAGACGGCGTCGGCGCGGCTTCAACTCGGGTCGTACTTGCCATCAACTCACCCGCTTTGGGAATCGGGGTTGAAAGCTGTGCGGCATCAATTTCATTGGCATAAAGCGGACGGCAGTGATACAAAATTGTGTTGGCAACGCGGGTGTAAACGCCCTGACGGTTTAATCGTTTAATGGCTTGAGCTAGGCGATATTTCAAATCTTTTAGGGTGGGGGCCAGTTGGTGTAGTCGCTGCACCAAATCCTGCACGTCAAGCTGAGCGATCGCATCGGTTCGGCTTTCCCAAGCGTTGTAGCAAATGCAGTACAGCAGCTTCACCACGCGAGTACAGTTAGAGGCGTTCTCCAACTGGTTGGCAACTTGCTGATACACCGTTTCTACTGAGTGATCTTCATCTGAATCTTCTGAAGAAGCGACCTCCGATATCAGCGCTTCCGCTCTGCTCTCAACGACCGGATACAGACAGGCTAAGTTCTCAACAATCACTGTTACAATCGCGGCGTAGTGATTTTTGCGATTAAGGGAGGCCACAACCCGCTTGAGTTCTGCATCGCATTGGTCAATGGTTTTGCATCGCTGGGTCAGCGTTGTCACCAGCTCCGTCATATCAAAACCAGCCAGCACCGACGGATCGTTTTCCCAAGCCCCGTAGCAGGTGCCAAAAATAAGCTTCTTGATGCGAGTTTGTTCGGGATGGCGACAGAGGGTTTGAACCACCGTCATCAACGGGTCCGGCATTGAGGAGGTGCTGACCGATTCGGGTGCCTGGATTACTTTAGGATTGGCCGTGGCCGCCGTTTCTTCCTCAGCAGAGTCTAGGTTGAGATCGGGCAGCTCAACTTTGTAAGCCGGAACGGGCTCTTGAATATTTTTGAGCTGAACTGGCCCTAGATAGGTGGCATTAAGGGATAGACGAGCCTTTACCACATCATAAATCGTCTGGGAAATACACAGTCCCCCTGGCTCAGCGTGATTCTGCAGACGAGCCGCAATATTGACCCCGTTGCCCAATACATCGACCTGGTTAAACAGCACATCGCCCAGATGCAAGCCGATGCGGTGCTCTAGATAATCACCAGATACAGCCCCGCCCGATATAGCCCCGCCCGATAGGCTTCGGATACGACGCTGCATTTCCAAACCACAAGCCACGGCCTGGACGGCACTGACGAAGTACATCAGCAGTCCATCTCCGGTAGACTTTAGAACCTGACCCTCATATTCGGCGCAAAGGGTACTAAACAGCTCTAAATCTCGTTGGATAAGGTATAAGGTCTTGCCTTCATCTAAAGACATTTGAGCGCTAAAGCCAACCGCATCCGTCAGCATGATGGCGGCTAAAATACGCTGGCTACGGTTTAGTGACTGCACTTCAATGTCCATGGACATTCAAAAACGCTCAAAACTGACTGATATTAGAGCCGCAAATAAGCTGTCTAGGTTTGCACGCCTGGCAACAAGCTGAGAAAATCTCCCTTGTTCGTCGGTAGCTTGGCCATGAAGTCAGGTAAAACCTAATAATCATGGAGACGGCCGTCTATCGGAAAAGTATCCGTTTAAGGCGCTTTCATAGCCCCCCTCTTACAATGCCCATCTTCCAAAAAGATACGCCATCGATGATTCGGCAGAATTGCTGAAAATTCATCGAGTTTATCCGTAGCAATAGATCTCCATCTATAGATTAGCGAAATTCATAAATTTACTGGAATATTCGGTCTGTCAACGCCATGTTAAAACTTAATGCTGCAAAAGCAACGCGGATCGAGACGAGGTCGCCTAACAAAAACACCCTGAGGGCAGTGCTGGCTCAAGCTATCTCATCGGGAGAAACAGCATTGTGCCTTCTCCTCTAGCTCATGGCGTTACAGGCTATGTTATCGCTAAGGTCGCTCGGAGCGTTTTACAGCAGCGATCGCGCTCATCTGGCTTATTGAGCCAGTCTGCCTGCCAGCCAGCCGCATCGTGGAAAATTGCGGCCTACGGCGTTGGGATGGCGATCGCGGCAGATTTTGACTTTGTTCTCCAGTGGATCACTGGAGAGCAGAGTCACCGAGGCATGACCCACAGTCTGCTTTTTTGCCTGGCCGTAGGGGCGATCGCGGGCATTATTGGCTACTGCTGCGATCGCCACCGAACCCGCCACTGGATGACCCTAACGCTGCTGATTTATGGATCCCACCTGGTACTGGATTTTGTGACCCAGAGCCGAATCGGCATTCCTCTGCTTTGGCCACTGCCCTGGCGTTTTCAGTCACCGATTCCTCTGTTTCCCAGCGTGCGCCATTGGGAAGGCTGGCTCCATCCGTCCCATCTGCTGTTTTTAAGCGTCGAGAGTCTCTACAGCCTCGTGCTGCTTCAGCAGGTTAAGACAAGATTGCAAACGGATCAAAATTATAAAGGCTGAGTTTAATCTTTCTCAGACGAGAAATATAAAATTACCAATCTACAGAATCTATTATCTTTTGAATATAGGTTTTTAGCTGAGTAAACTTTATTTTCTACTAGCCTAAATCAACTCTTTTTGGCCTATATTAATAACTGAAGCTAAACAGCTTCCCTGGCAGATTAAACGTCTTCTCCAGAAGATTAAACAGCCAAGTTCACGTTAGTCGTTGAGGTAAAAGAGCTGTTAAATACTGAATCTGTCTCGTCAAAACGCAACAGCATCCAACGCATTAGTTGATACTTCCCAAATAGTTAAGTTGGGAGCACTGCTTGACGCCTTAGAAGTTAAAATCTTCATGATTTTCAAGGGTTTTGTCAGGTAATCTCCAGATACTATGAGCACACAGGTGGAAGTAACTCAGCTTTTAGGCGGTTGGGTGCTGTTGCAGTTTTAAAGGAGCCGGGAAGCAGCGTTATGGCGATTATTGCTCTCAAAGCTTGGTACCTCGAAAATTATGAACCCGCTCAGCAATTAGAGCAGCGCCCCCACGATTTACGCCTGAGTAAAAATAGCCTGCTAAAATCAGCGCTGCGAGCAGACTTCCTAGACGACAGCGGCACTGTTCGCCAGAGCCAGTGGTTTCAGCGGTATCTGGAAGGGGACACTGTTGAGTTTTATATCGAGGGCAGCGGCGGCTACGCCATCTCCAATATCGATCTGATTAGCCATGAAATTTACTTCACCAAGCAGGACGTGATGGCCCAGCTGGAGCCCACTCTTTTTCTGTGTTACCAAACCGAATATGACGCGGCCAGCGATGCCTTGAGGGATGTCCTCAGCACAACTTTAGATAAGCTCAACAAGCGATCGCGTCTAACGCTCACCCTAGAAGAGTCCCATCGGCTCAGCGATGGACCAGCTCGCCTTAGCAGCGGCCTAATGCGTAAAATTCGCAAAAGCCTGCTGTTTATTGCTGATGGCACTCCGATCCACGCTTTCGACGGGGTGCCGCCCCAGTTAATCCCTAATCCCAACGTCTGCGTAGAAGTGGGCTACGCGCTCCAGTGCAAACGCACCGAACAAATTCTGCTGGCTCAAATGGAGCGCTCAGATATGCCCGGTCAGTTTCCCTTCGATCTGCCCAGCGGCAATCGCGTCGTGTTTGCAGATAAAGCCGCCCTGACCAAAACGCTGCCCAAACTGGTAGAAACCCATTTGCAGCGGTTCAATCTATTTAGCTAATCACTACAGCTTTGGTCAGATTGCTCAGCGCATCCAGTATCACTGGAGTCATTGGCGTAGAGGCAATCTGACTCATAAACAAACTCAAGTTTTTGCGGACGGGCTCGTGCAGAGTCAGTACAGTATGGTGGATTAAGTCACTGGCTGCTGAGGATATCTGCGCATCAGGCTAGATAAAACCTAGCTTAGTCTGGGCACAATCAAAAGGGTGTCTGCGGGCTTTACCGGGCTAGGGGCTGTCATCAGTTAGATTTCAACGCCTTCTATAGCAACGATAGTCGAGACATCACTATGGTTGAATAGCCTATCTAGTAAAGCTTTCAGCAATTTCTAACTCATCTTTCAACAAGCTCAGCACCTATAATAGCCTTAACTCTTTCGATGCCAAAGCCAGTCTGAAACGGTAAATTTACAACAAATATCATGGATGTAAACAACAAAATCTATGTTGCTGGTCATAACGGGCTTGTTGGCAGTGCCATTTTAAGGACTCTAAAAGCCCGCGGATTTAAAAACTTTGTTCTGCGCTCTAGCCGAGAACTCGATTTACGGCAGCAGAGTGCGGTGGAGGCATTTTTTGCTGAGGAAAAGCCTGACTATGTGTTTTTATCTGCGGCAAAGGTTGGGGGAATTCAAGCCAATAATATTTATCGAGGCGAATTTCTCTACGATAATTTAATGATTCAAAATAATGT